>JAITMW010000071.1 GCA_031277155.1 Clostridiales bacterium
GGCACAATCAGTATCAAAGAATTGCCGGCATTGCTGCCGTCATTTTGCTTTGCCGCAATCTCCCTATGGCAATAACTGGTTTTTCCGGTGCCGGGCCTGCCCAAGATAAATTGTACACGAATACCCATCACCCCCAAATTTTAGGATAACTAGTATAAATTACCATCGCCCATAATATGATGTATAAAACAAGCTGCATAGCCATAAAAGGGAGGCACCAGCATGGTAAAGTCAAGATTTGTCGTATTACAAATGAAGGATATTGTGCGCACGGGGATTTTTGTCATCATCGGCATTGTTTTGCTGATTGTATTAATTTGGGCCATCATGCCGCGTGGCGCGGCGTCAGACATAGGCGCGCGCAACTTTGTCCCCGGCACCTACACATCATACATCATCATCCACAACCTCCCCATTGGCGTTTCGGTCACGGTGGACGAGGACAAAATAATCGACATCACACTGTCGGAATTGGCCGAAAGCCAGGAGGTTTTTTACCCCCTCATCAGGCCCACAATGGCGACGCTGTCGCGAGAGGTAATAAGCCGGCAGACCACCAACATCGAAACACCAACCGAAGCCGCCATCACAAGCCGCATACTGCTGGATGCCATAAACAACGCGCTGTGGCAAGCCAGCGCGGCGAATTAGCTCACGGTCAGCACTTCCACAATTTTCGGAAATACCTCGCCGTCAAAAATCTCCAAAACGGCATAGCTCTTCCTCTTTGGACCTCTGGGCTCTGTGATGCTGCCCGGATTTAGGAAGACTGTGCCTTTTTTTTCGTAAACAATGGGTTTATGAGAATGGCCAAACAGACATATGTCCGCGCCTCTGGCGGCGGCGGCGGCTTCGATGTGCGCATAGCCCGATTTTACGCCAAAACGGTCGCCATGGGTCAGCCAAATTTTCTTGCCGTCTGCTTCCAGGGTCAATTCTCTTGAGAGATTGCTGTAAAAGTCGCAATTGCCGGGCACCGCATGAAATGTAATATCTTGGAATTTGCTTGAGACTTTTTCTATGTCGCGCAAATAATCGCCCAAAAACATCACGCAGGCCAAATTTTCTGCATAATTCCCCACAATATCCATCATCAATTTTGTGACGCCGTGGCTGTCGCTAAATACCAAAATTTTCATAATTTTTCCACTTCTTCCAGTTTGGAGCGCACAAGCCGCAAAGCCTGCCCCCTGTGGCTTATTTCATTTTTTTGCGCAACATCCATCTGCGCCATGGTTATGCCATATTTCGGCAAAAAGAAGATGGGGTCATATCCAAAGCCGCCTTGACCTGTGACAGCATAGGCAATTTGGCCGTGAAGCTCTGTCCGCTGTAAAATAATATCCTGCCCCGGCCGCGCAATGGCAATTACGCACACAAAGCGCGCCGCCCGCGCATCTTCAGGCACATTGGCAAGCATTTCCAGTATTTTCGCGTTGCGCTGCGCATATGGCGTGTCCGCGCCCAAAAAGTTTGCGGAATCCACACCCGGCGCGCCGTCCAGCGCGTCAATCATCAGGCCGGAATCGTCCGCCAGCACAATCTTTTCGCATTTGCGGCAAATTTCCCGGGCCTTTTTGGCGGCATTTTCCTCAAAGGTGGCGCCGTCTTCGATAACATGTATATCAATGCCCGCTTCGTCCAATGAAAGTATGCCGAAGATACTATTTGCGAAAAATTTCTTCACTTCCCGGATTTTGCCTGCGTTGCGCGTGGCAAACACGATGTCCTTGATTTTAGTCATCATCCACAGGGTCGTTGGGGTCAATCAGACCATAAGTACCTTGATTGCGCTTGTACACCACATTTATCTCATCCGTGGCGCTGTTGCGGAAGACATAGAAATTATGCCCCAGCATCTCCATGGACATGGCGGCCTCTTCGGGGTCCATGGGCTTTAGCGGAAAATGCTTGCGGCGCTCTATCACAATTTCGTCCCTGCCCTCGTCGTCCACATAGGGCACGTCGTCGTCGACCACATCAAACATGCTGGCTTCGTCCTTAAACGAGCTGTCCCGCCTGGACTTGTCTTTTAAACGCTTTTTGTATTTGGCCATCTGCCTGTCAAGCACATCCACGGCGCCGTCAACGGCGGAATACATGTCAGAGGCCGTCACTTCCGCGCGCAAAAGGCGCTTGTTGCTTAAGGGAATGGAAATTTCGACTTTATTGTCGGCGCGCACAACGGAAAATGTGACAAAAACGTCGGCATTGGCGGGAAACAGGCGCGACAGGCGTCTTATTTTCTTCTCGGTTTTGTCCTTCATATCTTGAGAGACCACCAAATTCTTCCCGGTAAATGTAAATCTCATAACTCCAGCTCCTTTATTTTTCGATATCGTTCTATTTTATATCAATTGTCAGCGTATGTCAACGGAATAAATCCTGCCCGATGTTTGCACATATTTTGTGTTGATATATATCAGCGAGCCCGCCGTTATTTCATGCGTGCCTTCAGCATATATGGCCGTAGGCGTCACGCGGCCGTGGGCCACAATGTCCAGATATATGGTGATGCGGCCGGGCATGGGCGCCCATATGACGGTGCCGTCCAAAAGCGAAACCGTCTCGTAAAATGGGGTGTGGCGTATGTCCTCTATGATGCCCAAAACTTGCGCGGCCTGTCTGTCATACACGCGGATACCCCGATGATAATTTTCCAGCGTAAAGTCCCGCACGCCTTCGATACGTATGGTGATGTCAATTATTTCGTCGGTTTGATTCAGGGCCGCCGCCGGCGACGTAAAGCGCCACACGCTGCCCGCGGCAATAGCCAATATCAACAGCGCAACAACCAAATCCACTATGCTGACCTTGCCAAACAATTTTCCGTTTTTATCCATACCGTCACCTCTCCGTCGTCCGAATTTCCGTTATAAAGCCAATGCCGGCATATCCCCTGCCGCGTATAAACATCTCCTGCCCCACGCGCACAATCTGCCCGTTGCTTTGTATGGATGTGTCGTCTTCCGTGCCCACGCCGCGGATGGTAAGAAAAACGTCATATCTGTCGGGGATGGTCTCCAGCACAAATTCATTGACGGTGTTGTCAAATGTTATTATCTCAGCTGGGCGGCTGCGCACATCCCAGGCATGTCCCAGGAAGTATAGGCGGATAGAATCCCGCACTTCGGCCTCCGGGGCATATCCCACGGTTATATTATCTTCAAAGTCGGGCAGCTGCCCCTGAAATTCCACCACGAAATATACATAACGCTCGTCCCCCGGGGCGGCTGAGGCGAAAAACCATATGGCGGCGGCAATTACGGCGATTACGGCCAATATCACCAGCCCGTCCACAATGTTGAATCTAGGTTTGCTCATTTTCATGTCCTCCGTTTTTGATTGTGCTAATTAGTGCCGCGCCCAGGGCCAATATCAGCCAGAAGAACGCCAGCACGCGATAATTAAACCATATATTGTCCGTCATGCCTTGCAGCAGATATCCCAGCATGGCCGCGGAAAGCACGGCGGCCAATGTCCTGATATGCTTGTCGGGGTTTTTCACTGTTTCAACAAGCAGCCCCTTTGTGTAGGCGGCGGCCATCAACAGGAAGGTAGCCAGCCCCGCAATTCCCAAATCGATTATCAGCTGCAAATACAGATTGTGGGAATGTAACGCCCGGGCCGCGCTGAAGGCATATAAATTATAAATCATATTGAAGTTTTCGGTGCCAAGGCCGATGCCGACGGGCCAAAAAACCCTGGCCATGTCCAGAGAGCCAAGCCATATGGACAGGCGAAAATTCGTGGAAGTGTCCGCAAGGTCGCCTATGGACAAAAATCGCTGCAAAACCTCCGGCGAAATGACCAAGGGCGCCGCCAACAGGCCCAGCACGCCCAGTATCACCAGCCGCCTGTCCCGCAGCAGGGCGAAGATGCCCATGGAAAATATGACGCCCAGCCAGGCCCCGCGGGACTGCGTGAAAACCAGGCACAGGCCGGCGGCGGCCATGATGCCCGCGGCGGCGGCCTTGTGCAGATAGTCCTTGAAATAATAAACCATGCCAAAGGCAATCATCACGATAAAAATCAGGTATTTGCCCAGCACATTGGGATTTTCCAGTGTGGAATATATGCGCACCATGGTCGGGTCAAAAAAGTCGGTGTCCAGCCAGGCCTCGGTCATCACAAAGTTGCCCGTCAGGCGCTGCCAAATGCCAAAGGCCGCCACCACAAGGCCGGACAGGGCGATGACGGACAGCACAGCAAACAGCTTTTGGCGCGTATTTATCGTGTTTTTCACGGCAAAATAAAACATCACATACAGCAGATATACCAGCACCACAGGCAGGCTGGAGGCGAAAAGATAGCTTGTGGCCAGGCTGTAGGCCACGATGCCGCCGAAAATCAGCACAAAAAGGTCGATAACGCTGAATTTCAGCGCGGTTTTGCCCGTGATGAAGACCTTGATTAGGAAAGAGGCAATTGTAAGGGCAAACAGCCCCAAAACCAGCATGGTGGGCACGATTGGGATGACAAGGGCGGCGGCGAAAATGCCGATTTCTGTCCGGTGCAGCACCAGTATGCCGCCGATTATGCCGCCAAAAATGAGGATGAAGGTTGTTAAATCAACGATGGCGGCCAAAAGGCCAAAGGCCGCGCCCAGGGCGATGAAAAGCGGCAAATAGTGCCGGGGCTTGTCCGTTACAACAATTTCATCGACAAAAAAGAAACCCAGCGCTTTTTTCAACAGCCAGCTGCCGTTGCAAAGCCGCGCAAAGCTGCGGTTTATGAGCATCAGCGGCAGGCCCAGGGCGGCCACGGCGGCCATCAGCAGCGGCACGTAACCCAGCGTGAAATACGACATCGCCGTGGGTATGGCGCCCATGATAAGCAGCATCACGCCGAAGCTGCGAAGGCTGATATGGTGCAGGCTGCCGCAAAAATTTGTAAAGAAAGACAATATGCGGGACCTCTCAAAGGCCGGCGCAAAAAAGCCGGACACACGGGCCGCAAAACCGCCGCAAGCCGCAAGGCCGCCCCCAAAAATCCCTTTTTTAAAGGCGGATTGCAAGCCATATCCTTCCAGAAACAGCCCACGCACACCGCTGCCGCCCCAAATATTACCAAAAAACGCCGAAAGGCGCACAAAACACCGCCCAACAAGGCTGTGCGCAAAAATGCGGGCCAGCGCGGCTTTTGCGCGCATGGCCAGCCAATAGAAAAAACTTTGCTCTACCAAATTTTCACTTCCTCTGTTAATCCGAAATTGCTGTAGCGAATCAATCCGGCTGTTGACAGCCCTTGCAATGTCAATTAGAGCCTCACGCCTGGTTTTCCGCCCCGCTTTCTTCTTCGTCGTCCATCATGACCTCTTCCTGTCTCACCTTGATGTCGGCAATCAATTCCCTGTAAATATCTTCCACGCGCCGCGTCATCACTTTGGAATCAAACTTTTCCGCAAAAATCTCCCGGGCGCGATTGCCCAGATGCTGAAGCTCTTTGGGATTTCTTTTTAGCTCAAGTATAGCCTTGGAAAGGCCGACATAATCGCTTTCTTCAAACAAAAGGCCGTTGACGCCGTCGTTAATCACAAAGGGGTTGCCGGCGCAGTCGCTTGCCACGGCGGGCACGCCCAAGCTTAGGCCCTCCAGCAGCGCCAGATTGGTCGTCTCTGTGTGCGAGGCGTTGATTTGCAAATCTATCATTCCCGTGATATAGCGGATTTCCTCGACAAAGCCCGTAAAAATCACATTGTCCACTTCAAGCTCGTCCGCCAGCTGTTTTAGGGCCTCTTCTTCGCTGCCTGTGCCCACAATCAGGATTTTTATGGACCTGTCCTCTTTTTGTAGCAGCTGCGCGGCCTTTATCACATATTCATGTCCCTTCACCTTCTCCAGACGCGCTATGATGGCGCAAACAAAGTCATTGTCCGTAAGGTAAAAATGCTCGCGGCAGCTGCGCCGCTGTTTTTCGGTCAGGGGCTTGAGGCCGTTGATGCCATTATACACCATGACTGTCTTTTTTTGGTTTGTGCCGGTCTCCACCATGGATAGCTTTGCCACGGGGGATGTTGCGATGATGATGTCGGAAAGATAGTTGTTTAGCGCGCCCACCAGATGCTTGTAAGGAAAGCGCTTTTTATAGCCCGGCTCTTTTGCCAGGCGCTGGCTGGTGTGGACGCTGTGGCGCGTATGCACCACCTTCAGCCTGTTTAGCTTTGCCGCCACCCGCGCCGAAAGCGCGGCGTGGGTGTGGATGATATGCGGCTTTTCTTCCTTATAAAGGGCCGACAGTTTTTTGACGGCGGACATACCAAAAGACTTATCCGATATGCCTTCGATTTCGATTGTGCGTATGTCAATTTTTTCTATTTCGGCCGTCAATAGCGAATCTTTGGGCAAAACCACAGAGATATCGAATTCTTCCCTGTTGACATTGGCAAGAAATGTAAGCAGAAGCTTGCCCGCCCCGCCAATGTTGGAATCCGAAATTACATTTAAGATTTTATGCGCCACGGTCACTCCTCCCAAATATTTCAAAAAATAGATATGAACTTCCTTATTATAGCAAAACATGTTATAATTATCAAGAAGTTTTTATTTAAGTGAGGAAAAAACTATGTCTATGTATGAATTAGTCAAAACCGAGGGGGCGGCAAAGCGCGGCAGGCTTGTCACGGCGCGGGGCGTAGTGGAAACCCCCGTCTTTATGAATGTGGCCACGCAAGCGGCCATAAAGGGCGGCCTTTCTGCGGAGGATTTGGACGCGGCGGGCTGTCAGGTGGCGCTGTGCAACACATATCATCTGCATCTGCGCCCCGGCGACGAGGTTGTGGCGCGGCTGGGCGGCCTGCATCGCTTTATGGCCTATGACGGGCCAATCCTCACGGATTCCGGCGGCTTTCAGGTGTTTTCCCTGGCGCCGCTGCGCAAAATTACGGACAGCGGCGTGCATTTTTCGTCCCATATAGACGGCCGAAAAATCTTCATGGGGCCGCGGGAATCTATGCGCATACAGTCCAATTTGGCCAGCGACATCGCCATGGCCTTTGACGAATGTCCGCCCTCCACGGCCCAGCCCGCGTATATTCAGGAAGCCGTGGACAGGACGACGCGCTGGCTGTATGATTGTATTGACGAGATGGACAGGCTGAATTCCGCCCGGAGCACGCTTAACCCGCGCCAGGTGCTGTTTGGCATTGTGCAGGGCGGCATATGCCATGACATCAGGGCCGCCCACGCACGGCAGCTGGCGCGGCTGGACATGGCGGGCTATGCCATTGGAGGGCTGGCCGTGGGCGAAACCCATGAGGAGATGTATGGCGTGCTGGAGGCCACGGTGCCGCATTTGCCGCGGGATAGGCCCACATATTTGATGGGCGTTGGCACGCCGGAAAATCTGCTGGAAGCCGTGGCCCGGGGCATTGATTTTTTTGACTGCGTGCTGCCCGCCAGAAATGGTCGCCACGGGCATGTTTTTACATCCCGGGGCAGGCTGAATTTGTTTAACGCGCAATATGAGCAGGACGACGCGCCCATTGACGCGGACTGCGCCTGTTCCGTCTGCGCCAAATTTTCCCGGGCATATCTGCGGCATCTGCACAAGGCCAAGGAGATTTTGGCCATGCGCCTTTGTGTGATGCACAATCTGTTTTTTTACAATAATTTAATGGCGGAGATTCGGCAGGCTTTGGAGAATGGCGACTTTGCCGAATATAAGGCGCGCAAGCTGGAAAACTTTGGGCAAGGACGGCATTGACTTTTGGCATACATTATAGTAGAATAGTATAAATTCCCAGAAAGAAGGTAGGATATGTCAAATATATATGAGAATATCGCGGAGCTGATTGGTGGCACGCCGCTTTTGGCCCTGAACAAATTTGCGGCAAAGCATGGCGCAAAGGCCCGCATCCTTGGCAAATTGGAGAGCTTTAATCCCCTTGGCAGCGTGAAAGACCGTCTGGCGCTGGCCCTGATTTTAGACGCCGAGGAGAGGGGCCTTTTGCACGCGGATTCTGTTATTGTGGAGCCAACCAGCGGCAACACGGGCATTGGCCTGGCCGCCATCGCTGCCGCGCGCGGATATAGCTGCGTTTTCACCATGCCCGAAACTATGAGTGTCGAGCGCCAGAGGCTGCTGAAATTCTTTGGCGCCAAGCTGGTGCTGACCCAGGGCAAAAGGGGCATGAAGGGCGCAATTGCCAAGGCCGAGGAAATTGCGGCGGCAACGCCGGGGGCCTTTATTCCCGGGCAATTTACGAATCCTGCCAATCCCGCCATGCACAAAAGGACCACGGGGCCCGAAATTTGGGCGGACACCGGCGGCAATATCGACATTTTTGTTGCGGGGGCCGGCACGGGCGGAACCATATCCGGCGCGGGCGCATATCTTAAAAGCAGACAGCCTGATTTGCATATTGTGGTGGCAGAGCCGGCGGATTGCCCGGTGCTTTCGGAAGGGAGGCCCGGCCTGCACAAAATTCAGGGCATTGGGCCGGGATTTGTACCGGACACGCTGGACACACAGATTTATGACGAAATTATCACCGTAACAAATGACAATGCCTTTGAAACGGCCAGAGAGCTGGCCAAAAGCGAGGGGCTGCTGGCGGGCATATCCGGGGGTGCTGCGGCGTGGGCGTCGCTGCAAGTGGCCAAACGCCCTGAAAATGAGGGCAAAACCATTGTGGCCATCTTGCCTGATACGGGGGAAAGGTATCTTACAACGGATTTGTTTGAATAAAATGGGCCTGGGAAGCGGGCGGCCAAAGGCCGCCCCTACATTTGACACAATGCATCATTGCCGCTTGCAACTTGTAGGCTCCCTTTTGTTGATTAATCGCCGTCCATATCTTCAAAGGACTTTCGGGTTAATTCCCCGCAAAGGGAAAAACCTTGGAGGTTTCTATGGACAAGTTTTTTGGGATGA
>JAITMW010000080.1 GCA_031277155.1 Clostridiales bacterium
AGAGGAAGAATAGGACAAATGAACACAAAAGACAGAAAATACAACTTTAGGACCATAGAGCAAAAATGGCGCGACACCTGGAAAGCGGCGCCCATAAACACCGACAAGGACCGCCCGAAATTTTATTGCCTGGACATGTTTCCATATCCTTCGGGCGACGGCCTGCATGTGGGCCATTGGCGCAGCTATGTCATCAGCGATGTGCTGGCGCGATATAAGCTGCTTCAAGGGCATTATGTCATTCACCCAATGGGCTTTGACTCCTTTGGCCTGCCCGCCGAAAATTTTGCCATAGAGCATGGAATTCATCCCGAAAAGGCCGTGGCCGAAAGCAGCGTCATATTCAAGCGGCAGCTTGAGGACATTTGCGCCATGTATGATTGGGATATGGAACTTTCCACCACAGACCCCGCCTTTTACAAATGGACCCAGTGGATTTTTGTGCAAATGTACAAAGAGGGACTGGCATACGAAAAGGAGATGCCGCTTAATTGGTGCCCGGCGTGCAAAGTGGTGCTGGCCAATGAAGAGGCCGCCGGCGGCGAATGTGAGCGTTGCGGCGCTCAGCCCGGCAAGAAGAATTTGCGGCAGTGGATGCTGAAAATTACGAATTATGCCGAGCGTCTGCTGGCGGATTTGGACATGCTTAATTGGCCGGACAAGGTGAAAAAGATGCAGGCGGATTGGATTGGCAAATCCTATGGCGCCAAGATTGATTTTGCCGTGGATGGCCGCGACGAGAAAATCCAAGTGTTTACAACAAGGCCGGACACCCTTTATGGCGCGACATTTATGGTGTTGGCGCCGGAGCATGGGCTGGTTAAGGCATTAACAACAGAAGAAAATCGCGAAAAGGTCGAAAAATATGTGCAAGATGCGGGCGTGTTGTCTAATGTGGACAGGATGGCCAAAAAGGACAAAACGGGCGTGTTTACGGGCTCCTGCGCCATCAACCCCCTTAGCGGCGAGAGGCTGGAGATTTGGATTTCGGACTATGTGCTGGCAGATTATGGCACGGGCGCCATTATGTGTGTGCCGGGCCATGACCAGCGGGATTTTGAATTTGCCAAGAAATTTGGCCTGCCCATTATCCAGGTTATTGCGCCTGATAAATGCGGGCGGCATGACGCCGCCCCTACGGAGGCATACACCGGCGACGGCTTCATGGTAAATTCCGGAAATTTCAACGGGCTGCCTGCCGAAGAGGGCAAAGAGGCCGTGGCAAACCACTTGGAGCATCTTGGCATAGGCGAAAAGACTGTCAATTACAAGCTGCGGGACTGGGTTTTTTCCCGCCAGCGCTATTGGGGCGAGCCCATACCCCTTATCCACTGCGAGAAATGCGGCGTGGTGCCTGTGCCGGAGAGTGATTTGCCCGTCATGCTGCCCCATGTGGACTCTTACAAGCCCACGGACACGGGGGAATCGCCCCTGGCCCTTATTGCCGATTGGGTGAATACAAAATGCCCCGCATGCGGCGGCGGCGCCAAGCGCGAAACCAACACAATGCCCCAATGGGCGGGGTCTTCGTGGTATTTTCTGCGCTATGTGGATGTGAATAATGACAGCGAGCTTATCAGCAGGGCCGCCATGGAGAAGTTTTTGCCGGTGGATTATTATGTGGGCGGCATAGAACATGCCGTGCTGCATCTGCTGTATGTCCGCTTTTACACGAAATTTCTCTATGACATAGGCGTGGTGAACTTTCAAGAGCCTTTTACCCAGCTGTTTAACCAGGGCATGATAAACCGCTTTGGCATGAAGATGTCAAAGTCCAAGGGCAATGGCGTTTCCCCGGACGAGCTTATCACAAAATACGGCTGCGACGCCCTGCGGCTGTATATCCTGTTTCTTGGGCCGCCGGAGCTGGATGTGGACTGGAACGACAATGGCATCGAAGGGGTTTTCCGCTTTTTAAACAAGCTGTGGAGGCTGGTTGCGGAGAATGCAGACAAGACCGTGCCCCCCACCGCTGCCCATGAACAAGCCCGCCACAAGATGATTTATGATATTTCGACGCGCATGGAGAATTTGACGCTAAACACCGTGGTTTCGGGCTTTATGGAGCATACGAACAAGCTGACGGACATGGCCAGACAGGGCGGCATTGACGCACAGAGCCTTAACGACCTGATTGTGCTGATAGCGCCCTTTGCGCCCCATATAGCGGCGGAGCTGTGGGAAATTTGCGGCCGGACCACTTCTGTTTTTGGCGAGAAATGGCCCATGTACGACAAAGAGAAGATGGCGGAATCCACAATAACGGTGGTGGTGCAGATAAACGGCAAATTGCGCGAAAACATACAAATTGCGGCGGATGCGCCCAAGGATGATATTTTGGCCGCCGCAAGGGCCTCGGTTGCCACACGGCTGGATGGGCAAAATGTCGTTAAGGAGATTTTTGTGCCCGGAAAGCTGGTTAATTTTGTGGTGAAGTAAAAGACATGTTTCCCCTCCTTGTGCATAGAATTATATTGGACAATCTTACACAGGAGGGGATTTTTTATGGAGATGGAAGAAGCCAAAATGGATATATTTACGGATGTGGGCAGGAGCTATCCGCGCTCCGGCTCCGGCGCCAGGGCGCGATATGGCCGCGCGGGGCGGCCAAGCACGGCAAGGGGCGGCGGATATGCCCGCAGAAGCGGCGCAAGTGAGAAAACCGCCCCGCGATATTCATTTAGGCAGCGTATTGTCTTTCAGGCCACAATTTGCGGTGGCTTTTTGGCGGTGCTGCTGTTTTTTAACATAGTTGATACGGGCTTTACAAATAGCGTGACGGGCTGGATTGACAGGAATATCTCATATGATATGCTGGCGGAGGAGGGCGGCATTGGCGGCTGGGTGAACAGCGTTATGGGGATATTTGGCAATGATGCGGAGGACGAGGCGCCGTATTATGAAGTGCTTTACGAGGATGCCGGGGCGGGCGTGTTTCCCGAGCAAACGGAGATGCCCCAAGCGAATACGATAGATTCTTCCAGGATTGATGAAAATATTTTGCGGGAGATTGAAACCATGGTGGATGTGTATTATGAAAATAATTAGGCCCTTATAAGCGGGCGAGCGCAGCTCGCCCCTACGGTGCTTTGTAGGGGCGGCCTTTGGCCGCCCGGTTTTGCTGTCTGCGGCAAGTATTGTGTATCTGCTTTACTAAGGCGGGAAGCCTTATAAGCGGGCGAGCATAGCTCGCCCCTACGGGGTGCTTTGTAGGGGCGAGCTATGCTCGCCCGCTCCCCAAGCGAATTTTTCACAGCTCAGGCGCGGCTTTTAGGTCGTCCAGAGGATGGGAAAAGGCGGCCAGACAGTTGTCCAGAAAATATTTCAGCTCGCTGCTGTCGATATTTTCAATGCGCTTGCCAATGTCTTCATGGGCCAGACGAAATTCGTTATTACCGGTGTTTATCTCGTGGATGCATTTTATATACGCGCATAATAAATCAGAAATTTTCAATATTTTTGTTTCCTCGTCAGAAAGGGCCGTGCCGTCAAGATAGATGGCATAGTCGGCCTGCAGGTCTTTCGGCAGATGCTGCATAATTTTTGAAGAGGCAGCCTGCTCGATTTGCTTGTAAATATTTGCCATGTCGTCGTTGAAATATTTGATGGGCGTGGGCAAATCCCCGGTGTAGACTTCGGTTGCATCGTGATACAAGGCGGCCACGGCCAGCTTGTCGGCATTATAACTCTTGCCGAAATACCTATTTCCGACAATCGCTAAAAAATGCGCAATAAATGCACATTCGGCAGTATGCTGCATTACACTTTCATTTTGTGTGTTAAATTTCAGGCCCCAGCGATTGATGTATTTCATGCGAAAAATTAGGGGTATAAAGGTGTTTTCCATATCAATCGCGACCACCTCTTCGGTTTTTCTGCAAGAAGACAGGCAGCCTAATTTGCTCTTCGTCATTTATTTCGTCCAGCCTTGGCACAGGCGGCGCAGCCGGCGGTGCTTCAGGCTTGCCTTTGACGGCGGGCGTGTCGTTTTGGGTTTCAAATGCATCATCTTCAGCCACGTAGGCCGGGGGGGCCAGTGGCGCGGGCTCAATACGGCGATGGCCGTCAAAGGCTGTGGCCACAACGGTTACGACAACTTCGTCGTCAAGGTCGTCGTTGATGGAAGAGCCGAAAATGATGTTGGCACTTTCATTTTCCAATGAGGAGCGGACGAATTTTGAGGCGTCGTTAATCTCAAACATTGTGAGATTGGACGAGCCCGAAACATTGACAAGCACGCTGTGGGCGCCGGACATGGAGGTTTCCAGAAGGGGGCTGTTGATGGCTATTTCCGCGGCCTTTTCGGCGCGATTTTTGCCGGATGCGCGCCCAATGCCTATATGGGCGACGCCTTTGTCACGCATAACGGTGCTGACGTCGGCAAAGTCCAGGTTGATTATGCCGGGATTGGAAATGAGGCTGGAAATGCCCTGCACGCCCTCTGTCAGCACTTGGTCGGCCTTTTTAAGGGCATCTTTGAAGGTGGATTTTTCGTCCAAAATGTCCAACAGCTTTTCGTTGGGAACCACAAGCAGGGTATCGACGTTTTTGCGCAGTTCCTCAATGCCTTTGATGGCGTTGTCCATGCGCACCTTCCCCTCGAAAATGAAAGGCTTTGTGACGACGCCGACGGTTAAAATACCGAGGTCTTTGGCGATGCGCGCAATGATGGGCGCAGCGCCCGTGCCCGTACCGCCGCCCATGCCTGCCGTAACAAACAGCATATTAGACCCCTGCACAGCCTTTGTGATATCATCTTTAGATTCTTCAGCCGCTTTGGCGCCTATTTCCGGCATACCGCCCGCGCCCAGGCCGCCCGTCAGCTTTTCGCCCAGCTGTATGCGCGTGGCCGCCTTCGAGCGTTTTAAAACCTGGCTGTCGGTGTTGACTGTGATAAAATCAATGCCTTCCACATTGTCTTCAATCATTCTGTCAACGGCGTTATTTCCGCCGCCGCCCACGCCAATCACACAAATTTTTGCCTTTTGGTCAAAGGATTGGTCAAAAAATTCCTTGTCAACATCAACTCTTCTGCCGGTGTTTGCCATTATGTAATCCTCCTGTATACTGCCTGTATAAAAAGTCCCTATCTTATCAGCCCAAATCGGGGCCTTTCGTTTATGTCACGTATTTCGATAAAGCCTCTTGCCTCCGGTGAAAATCGTGCCTTTATGGCTGATATATATTGTATCTTGCGGTCCATATCAGACATGCTTCCAAAGAAAATGCTTAAATTGTCTGTATAAAACACGATGTCGGCAGGGTTTGACATGTCCACTGTCTTGGGAAAAAAGTCATAGCGCGTAAAGAGCCTGTACAGGCGCAGCATATCGCGAAAAACAAGGTCGTTTTCCACTTCCAAATATTCCCCCACGGCAAAATTCGCAAAATCCACGCCTATGGCCACAGGCAGGGCGGGCGCGGATGTGCTGCCGGATTCTAAAACCATGCCCCCATCGTCAATAAGAAGATATGTAGCGGAATGTGCCACGCGGATATTAGCAACGGGTACGCGCTCTCTGACGGTGATGATTACCCTGTCGGGAAATTCCCGCACAACATCCACCTGGCTTACAAAGGGCAGCTGATTTATTTGTGCGCGCACAACATTCGCGCTGAAAGCAAGCATGTTTTGGCCTGTTTCAAGCTGCGCGCGTCCCAAAATGTCTTCGGTGGCTATTGTGCTGTTGCCGACGACCTCAATTTGCCGTATTTCAAACAGCGGCGATATCAGCACCGCCACCGCCGTAAAGGCCAGCAAAGCAAACAGAAAAAGCACGACAAAACTTTTCTTTTTTTTTGAAGTCCTTTTCATATTGACGCAACTCCTGTAATTATAACTATCATACTTGTTTATATAACGTTTGTCAAGAAAAAATTGACAAAAACCAAAAATTTCTAAAACTACATTTCTATGCCTTTTCTCGCCGGCACACCATCATTAAAATAGTGCTTAATTTGCAACAATTCGTAGGCCGCATCAGCCCTTTGCAAAACCTCGGGCGCCGCATAACGGCCCGTTAAAATCAGGTCTGTGCCACTTTTTTTTGCGTCGTCCATCAGCTTCATCGCCTGCCCCATGTCAATTAATTCCAAAAAAAGCACGACATTTAATTCGTCCAGTACTATAAGGTCATATTTGCCCGAGGCCATGGCGGCCATGGCGCGTGCCGCGCCGTCTTGGGCAGCCGCCCTGTCATTGTCTTTGGCGGCGCGGTTTATAAGCATGCCGCCGTCGAATTGCTCGATAACAATTTCCGGAAAGGCGGATTTTAACATGGCAATTTCGCTGTAATCCCCGGCTTTCATAAATTGGCCCACATAGACGCGACGCCCGGCCATTGCAGCGGACATGGCCCCACCCAGGGCGGATGTGGTTTTGCCCTTGCCATTGCCTGTGATTACGGTAATCATGCGGATTCCTCCTTTTTGCGATTGAACACCCTGATGATGGGCAGCAATATCATGGCCACAATGCCGCCCGCCAGACCATTGTTATATAAATTCATGCCGCCGTGGAAGATGCCGATGTTTGTGGCCAGCGAAAGATGCAAAAAGCCCGCCACAAGGCCCCATTTCCAGCCGAAAACCTTGCTGATGGGCGTAAGGCAGGTGGAAAACAATATGGCGACCAAATTTCCGTTGGTGTTCATTTCTTCGCCAAAGCTTATGTAGTTGGCAAAATTTGCCAAAAGAGTGCCCACCACAATGGGTATGGCGTGCAGAAGGCTTTTGCCAAAAGCGCCAAAGCCCACGACGCTGAGGATTGCGCCAATGGCCAGGCCCGTATATTCCGCGCGCATGGCGGCCATAAAGGCCAGGCATGCAAAGCCCAGGATGCCCATGGCTATGTATGATTTTTCTTGATACCATTTGTAATAATCAAAATCTTCGGTTTTTAGCAACAGCAAATCTTTAAGGCTGACTTTTTTCTCCGTATCCGCCAGCAGACCGACGACGGTGAAGTATATGGAAATTATTGCCAGATAGATTATCAGGGCGGTGTTGTTGCCGCTGCTCCATAATGCGCGAGGCTCAAATTCTATGCCCAAATTGCGATACAGCGCCATCAGCGACAGGGCAAATATTCCCGCCGTAAAGCCGATATTATACAAATTGTATCCTTCGTGGGCCCTGCGCATCCATACGGCCAGGGGGCTGATTGTAAAGCCGATGAAGATGCCCACAAGCGCGCCCAGCGCAATGCCCGGCGCCGTGGGTATGTAATATACATGGGCCAGCGCGCTGACGGCGGGGGCCAGGGCATTGCCCAGCAGGGCAGGCACCACATTTTCTTCAAAAGGCCGTTTGGTTACGCGGGAAAAGAGATATGCGCCAATCAATATGGGCAGCATATTTAAAGGATTTTTGCCGAAGAAGGCAAAGCCCGTGACAAGGCCCAAAACACCCATGTCCAGCCCGAAGGGGCGATGCCGCGTGGCCACCAGCACCCAAAGGGCCAAAAGGCCCATTATGCCCACATTTACAAAGGTTGCGCCAAGGCCCGCTATGTAGATATAGTCCGTCACCAGGATGTTTGGCGCCGTCAATATCACCATCATGCCGTCCAAAATTTCCCGGGGCGACGCCCACACAAAGCCATAGGCGATGTAAAATACAAACAGCAGGGCGTGTACCCTGTATGGCTTTTTCAAAAAGTTTTCCTGAAATGCGCTGCGTCTAGCCGCTGTTTCTGTCATAAATGTCATTCCCCTTACAATCTATTGCCACAATGGCCGGCAGCCGCACAACCGAAAGCCGCCTTACGGCCTCTGTGCCAAGGTCCTCAAAGGCTATGATATCAACTTTTGTGACGCATCTGCTCATCAGCGCGGCAATGCCGCCCACCCCGGCAAAGTATATGCCCCCATGCTCAATAATGGCCTGCTTTACGGCCTCGCTGCGGTTTCCTTTGCCTATCATGGCCACAAGCCCCGCCTTGATTAGGCTTGGCGCGTATAAATCCATGCGCCCCGCCGTTGTTGGGCCTATGGAGCCGATTATGTCACCGGGCCTTGCGGGCGCCGGGCCGGCATAAAAGATGATGCTGCCGGGATAGTGAAAGGGCGGCGGCTGCCCCGCGGCAAGCATCTCCGCCATGCGCTTGTGGGCTGCGTCCCGGCCGGGGTATATTGTCCCCGTGATATGGACGATGTCGCCGCAATTAAGGCCGGCTATCACATCGGCGTCAAGGGGCGTGTTGATTTCGATAATTTTACTCATCGCCGTTCTTTCCCTTCCTAAAAATCAAATTGCGCAATCTTGTGCTGCTCATGCCGAAAAAGACGGCCAACACGCCGACAAAAGCGATGATTTTAATCCAAAATATTGCCATAATTTTTCCTCCTTTGTTTTTACAGAATTGCCTCCTCATGGCGATTCACATGACAGCCGATATTTACAGCCACCGGCAGGCCCGCAATATGCGTGGCATAGGTGCCTATATGCACGGCCATGGCCGTTGTGCGGCCGCCAAAGCCGCCGGGGCCGATGCCTGTGGCGTTAATTTTTTCCAGCAGACGCGCCTCGGTGTCCGCCCAAAAATCGTCGGGATGGCGCGAGCCTATTTTGCGCAGCAGCGCGCGCTTGGCCAAATTTGCGGCATAATCAAAGGTGCCGCCCACGCCCACGCCCACAATAATTGGGGGGCAGGGGTTTGCGTCGGCCAATGTGACAGTCTCAAGCACAAAGGCCTCAACGGCATCAAGGCCGTCCGCCGGCACAAACATCCTCAGGCGCGACATATTTTCGCTGCCAAAGCCCTTGGGCGCCACGGTGATTTTTACGCCGTCGCCGGGCACAATGTCATAATGTATCACGGCGGGGGTGTTATCCTTGGTGTTGACGCGCTTTATGGGGTCTGCCACCACGGATTTTCTCAAAAAGCCCTCATCATATCCGCGGCGCACCCCTTCGTGTACGGCGTCGGCCACATTGCCGCCTATCAAGCGCACATCCTGACCAATTTCCAGAAACACCACGGCCATGCCCGTGTCCTGACAGATGGGCAGCTTGCGCCGGGTGGCAATATCCTGATTTTCCAGCATATCCTCCAGCACCTGCCGCGCCGTGCCCGTCTCCGCGTCCAATTGGCGCTGTATGCAGGCGCGTATGTCGGGCGCAACGACCACGCAGGCCTTAATGCAAAGCTGCGCAACCGTGTTTGTGATTTCGTTTACATGGATTTCTCTCATAAGCATATCCCCTATTGCCCCGACACGCTTGATATACGCACCGGGATTGCTTCGTTGTGGTCTTGCACAAGATAAATTGGCGTAAACCATTCATCGGGCTCTCCAAATTCGTAAACATTTGCCCTGCCGGTGCCCAGCTGGCCAAATTGGTTGCTTCCCCAGGCAAACAGGTTTAAATCTCTGTCCATAGCCAGACGGTGGCTAAAACTGCCCGTGGCGGCAAGGGCATTTTCCATAAGGCGCACGGGCCTGTTTCCGTAATCCACGATAGCTTCCATCAATGTGCCGCCCCAATCCTCGGTTTGTCCGTCCGCCCCGGGTCCCCTGTAGGCAAAAGTATCCGACACATCGCCCCAAACCCACAGGCTGTTGTCATTTCTGATGGCCATGCTGCCGGGGAACACATCCCGCACGTCGTCCATGATAAACACGGGCAGGTTTATCCAAAATTCGCCGCTGCCGCTGCCCACATCGCCCTGCGAATTTGGCCCCCAGCCATACAGCCTGTCATTTGTGGTGACGGCGAAGGATGTTTGGTCGCTGGCGGCAATGGCGCGAATATTTGACAATATATGTACCGGTTGGTTTTCATGGGGGCTGTCCGGCCATCTGGGGCTGAAATTGGGATTTCCGTCATAAATGCCCAAAACCGACACGCCGCCAATGCCATACAGGCGGTTGTCCCGGGTCAGCATCATAATATGCTGACTGCTTGTTGCGGCGGCCATCACATTGTCCATTACGCGGGTGGGCGCATAAAGGCTGCCGCCCCAACCCGTCACATCATTGCCCCAGCGCCACAGAGTGCCGTCCGCTGTGATGGCAATGGCCACGCCGCCGCGGGCGTCAACAAAAGCCACGCCATCCATTATTTTAACCGGCGCGGCGCGATTTATGTTTGTGCCGTCGCCCAGCTGCCCCATGTCGTTAAGGCCCCAGGCAAAAAGCTCGCCATTCGTGTTGACGGCAAGGCTAAAGCCATCCCCCGCCGCAATGTCAATGATATTGCCCATAAGCCTGATGGGCGCATGTTCGTCATGATTTTGGGCAATCACATTCGCCTCGCTGTATGTGGTCACTCTGCCGTTTCCAAGCTGCCCAAAGCTGTTTTCGCCCCAAACCCACAGGCTTCCGTCCGGGCGCAGCGCCATGGAATGTGTGCGGCCTGCCGCCAGCCTTACTCCCGTGGCAGCAGGCATATCATCCGGCGCTGGGGAGCTTATAATCACGGCATTTGCGGCCCCGTCCCAGGCAACATTATATCCCACGCTTTCCAAAACGGCACGTATGGGCAGCATCGTCCTGCCGCCTATGATTTGCGCGGGCACGTCAAGGGCATGGGGCGCGTCATTGGTTGTAAATGCCGCGCTGCCGATGGTTATGGCCACAACATGGTCGGCACTGCGCAATGTGGCGGTTTGTGCGTTCGGGTCCCAGTCCACATCAAAGCCCAAATGCTCAAAAACGGCGCGCACAGGCACCAGCGTGCGCCCATCCACGATGACGGGCGGGGTATCACCCGCAAAATCCACGGCCACATTGTCAATTGTAACATTGACTTCATTGGCGTGCAGGGCCGCCGGCGCAAATATGGCCAAGGCCAGCACAAACACAAATAACCTCTTCATTATATCCTCCTCATTCCCCTCCTAAGGAGGGGTGGGCTTTAGCCCGGGGTGGTTATTCCCTACGATTTCTTCGGAACATGCGCGTACATCTTCTTCCATCTTTCCTCAATGACATAATCCGGATTGGCATCAAGTATCAACTGCCGCAGCACCTGGGGGTCGTCCGGCAGATGATATGTACATATGGCAATCTTCGGCGCAAATTCTTTCAGCACACGCCTTGCACCCATCAGCATATATCGCTCCGCCCCTTCAATGTCGGCTTTGATAAAATCAACCCGAGGCAGATTGTTTTGCTCCACAAATGTATCAAGGTCAATGGCCTGCACCTGCACCTTTTTGGCCCCGGTTCTTGGCAGCACATAAGTCGCTCCCACAAGATTGAATGGCTCCACATCAAATGTCAACACATCCACTTTGTCCGAAATGGCATATGGACATATGGTTATATTTGGATTCCACTCGGCGGTTTTTGACAGATATTCATCGATAATGTCCTGCATAGGCTCGAAAGCGTATGAGGTGCAGCCCCTCACTCCGGCTAAGGCCGAAAATTCCCCAATATTTGCCCCGGCGTCAATAACTACATCGCCTTTTTCCAGACGCACCTGCTTATATTCATACGGACCCTCAAAGGCAATTTGAATCAGCGCGTCATGCAACTGTGTGTATTGCTCTCTCTCTCTCTCTCTCTCTCTCTCGATACGCTTTCCAGCAAATATTCCGTCAGGCTGTCCACAAGGCTGACGCAAACTAAAGACCTTGCGACTTTCCCCGCGGGCAGCGGCAAAGCAATATCTTTAATTTCGATTCTGCCGTTGTTCGTGATGTGCCTCATGCTTTTTATATCATTTAGCATAAGAACAAAACGAAGGGGGAGAAATGGCAGCAGCCGCATTTTTCTTTGTATTTTCAAATATTCTTTTTGAAAATCAAAATAATATCTTAAACAGATATCTTCATTTAGCAGATGGGAGTAGGACTCTTCAACAAGTTTTAGCGCATAGGGAACATCCACAAACCTTTGATTGGCAGAATCGGAAAATCGCCCTTTAACAGATTCTTTAACCCTGGTAAAAAAATGCGTCATGATTACACTCCTTTTATCTCTCTTTTGGGTATTCGAAATCAAGCAGCGGCCCATGCTGCTGCGCGCCATAAACGTCCTTTTCGCCCAGTGCGCCGGAGGACATGGGCCGCGCAATCGTGATTTTAACGGCCTTTGCAGGCGGAAAGGCAATTACGGACAAAACCTGCGCTTCGGCAATGCCGTAAAGTCCGGCAAAGACCGCCGGGGTCATTATATTGCGGGCCGCAAAGTCCTCAAAGACGGCCCGGTCTTTAAACATGATGTCAAAGGTAAGCTCATATGGCCCGGAATTTTTGCTGCGGATTATCTCCGCCACATCAAATAATTTTATCATGATTGAACCCCCTTTATCAAGTCGTAAATTTTCACCGGGAAGAATTCGCAAGGCGTATCCACGGCCATCAGGCAGTATAGGCTAAATTCATATACCGCGCCGCCGCGAAAATCTGACGGGGAAAAGGGGAAGGCCAGGTTGCCCGCGGTGGATTTGCGGCCTTCATAGCCAAAATGCAAAAGGGTAGAGCGGGCGAAGCTGCAAATGGTGTCGGCCAGCTGGGGCGTCTGGGCCACTGCTTCGATGATGATGGCGGCCTCGGGCGGCATAACGCCGCCCCTATCGGTGCCGCCGCCATAAAAACCGGCGCCGCTTTGGCCATAGACTTTAAAATCTAGGAAAAAGTCGGTGATGTCGTTAAAATTGCCGCGGACGCGCTCCTTGACGGCTTTGACAATTTCATCCAGCCGGGAAATCATAATTGGGTCGGTGGTGGCGGCAAAGGAAATGGTGCGATGCCCCAAAAGCCGCGCGCCCTCCAGCTTGACGTGATAGGCGGCGTCGGGAATAAAGCGGCTGCCGCGCACAATTACGGTGGAATCCGTGGCTTGCTCGAAGGTGGTTTGTGTTAAATCCAGCACGCCGCCGGGGCCGGGAAGCCGCGTGGGGTCGGACTTTTCATAGAGGGTATGGGCCGCCACGGATGTTGTGGTGCATTTTCGCGCGGGGTTTGTCGTCGCCATCTCAAAGCAGTTGTCGCGCAGATATCCAAACATGCAATCGCTGCCGCTGCCGGGTGTGGCCGCAATGGCGGCACATTCCAAAATTTTGCCCATATGCAGGGCCAGCCCCGCATCATAACCCTGCTTGACGGCCAGCGCGGCAAAAACCGTGGGGTCGTATGCCCGCCCGGTGATTATAACCTGCGCGCCGGCCTCAAGGGCCTTTATAATAGGCTCGTGCCCCATTTGGGCCACAATATTTGTGCTGTCTTCGATGTCTTTTAAGGTCGGGGCGGGGGCGGCCTTCATCCCCGCCAGCTTGCCTTCCTTGAATTTTTGCTTCACGGCCTCTTTATCAATTTGCGCGGAAATTTCCGCCATTTTAAACGACAGCCCCATTTCGGCGGCAATTTCTTTGATGATGTCCACATTCCAGGCCAAATGGCTGTCGGCGCCGCTGCCCCCCGCCGTCCCTATGATGACGGGGATATTTTCGGCCATGGCCGCCGCCAGCATAAATTCCATGTCCCGCTTTACGGCCCCCCTGTCCGTGAAGGATTTGCCGCTGCCCAGATAATAGGGCCCGGGGTCTGTGCTGCCCGCGTCCACGGCGATGACATGGGGCTTGCGCCGCATCCCCTCTTCAAAGGACGCGGCGGGAAAGCCATAGCCCAGTATGGCTGTGGGTGATAACACTCTGAATTCTCGCATGATACCTCCTGCTCTCAATAGCTTCTTTCAACGGAGAAATAATTCACCTTGCAGCTGCTTAAATTGATGAATGAATAAAAATTTCCGGCCAATTCGCCCGCGCCTGCGGAGTTTGCCTCAAAAGCCTTGACATCCTCCATTGTTTCAAAGGTTAAGGCGTCTGCCCAGGTGTCGCCGTCAACAAGCTGCTGCCATGAGATATATCCCTTTTGCTTTGAGATATACCCGTTGTTAAGATTTTCGGCCGCAAGCAAAAAATCCGCCACACTGGCCCCGTTTTTGAGTTTGAATGTACAGAAAAATACAGCATTTGACATAATCATGCCTCCCAATTTCAAAATTTTGATTCACATGGTAAACCCAAATTCCTGAACAAGCCGTATAACCTTGCCGTCATGGACATCGATAAAATGGACAACGGTAGGGTACAAATACGGCAAAAAGTCTTCCGGTACATTTGTGCTGCGTTGGTTTCTGTCAGAATCCAGGAACACAAACTCGGTATCGGGTGTGATTGCAAAAGAAAGCCGCTGGATATTGGCTTGCTCGACATAATGCCAATGATAATCGGCGTGCCAATTTGGGCGTATGTATGCCCAGCCGTGAAAATTATCAAGGGTCAGCCCAAGCTCCGCAAGTTTTTGCGTGTCGTTTCTTTCGATAAATACGATTGAGCCGGGGGTGAGGTCTTGAAAAAAGTCATGCCCGCTGTCGGCGTCATAGAGCATAAAAACCTCGACAGGCGTGATATAAAGCGTGTCGCCGCGAATTTCTATAAATCCGGCCAAGGTGTCAGGGCCGTCTGTTGCCGGCTCGCTGGCCGCATTACAGGCAGCAAACAAAAAAACTCCCAGAATCAAAACAAAAGCCGATAATCTGCAATTTGCAGCCATCTTATAACCTCCCTCATGCCTCTTTGGCTTGCTTGGCGGGGGCTTTAGGCGCCGGTGCTTTGCCCACTATGTCTTTCAAAGCCAAAATGCGCTTCATTTCGTTATGCGCAATCATAAAGGCTTCGTCCGTGCCCATGCCCGGCTTTGCCAGCATCTGCTCCGGGGATGTGGCCATGGCTATATGGGCGCAAATTTGTGCGCTGCGGTCGGTTTCGTTGCAGCTGCCGCCCAGATATGCGCCCATGCCGTTGGCCTTGCAATATAACACGGCCTCGATGGTGTTGTTTATGCCGCCCAGGTCGGGTGTTTTAATTTGCGCCTGATGGCCGGCCTTGTTGTCGGTGAAGTCCTTGACATCTTGCAGGGTGTTGCACCATTCGTCTGCCACAAGCTCTACCTTCACGCCGCGCTTTTCCCCTATTTCGCGAATTTTGGCCAGGGCCGCGATTTGCCCGGCCACAGAGCCGGCGTCAATTGGTCCTTCTATGCGCACTTTAAAGGGCAGGGCGACCTCTTCCAGCTTGCCCAGATAGTCCACAAGGGATTTATAATCCGAGCCAAAAATCTCGCCCAACATGCCATATACATCAAGCTGTATGACGGGTTTGTAATTTTCGTCCACGCGCACTTGGTATATGCGGTTGCGCAGCCAAAGGACATATTCCATAATAAGCTCGCCCTTTTTGCCTGACTTTTTGAGATTGTTAAACAGTGCGTGGGGCAAAACATCCACGGATTTTAATATCATTTTGTCGGCGTTTAGATATCTGTCATCGCCGGATTGCGTGAAGATAGGTATCATCTTGTCTGAAATAGTTGTGTTATATTCGTCGGCGATAACCTGGGCCATCAGCTTGCGGTTGGCCTTGGCCACCGCGTCCAGGGCGGCCTGGGTGATGCCATAGCGTATGGCCGTGTGCAGCACATAGCCGTCGTCCACGATAGAATCCAGCTCTGCGGCCAGCTCTTTAAAGCCGCCGATGCTGCGGCCAACCAAAAGGGGCTTTACCGCCCGATTTATCACGGGGATGAAGTCGTCCGCCAAAAACAGCGGGTCGCGGCCGCTGGCACCGGAATATTGCACAGCGGCGCAATCCCCATGGGCCACCTGCCCGTCTTCCAGCACAAACATCACAGAAATGCTTTCGCCCGACTTGCGGATGCTGCGAAAGCCCGCCGTAACAGGCTCGCCTTTATAGGTGTTGCCATCGGCCACGGCATTGGTCTTAATGGCCTTTTGGTCGTCGAAGAAAAAGCCGGAGCGGCCGGGGCTGCATACCACATCAATAATTTTCATAATATTTCTCCTCTCAAAGTTGTTTTTGTCGCGGGGGCAGATGGGCGCCCCTATGAAAATACCTCTTTCATGTCTATCTCAAAGCCCGGCAATATGCCCACGGGCACAATATCCTGCGCGCCGTAAAGGCTAATGACATAATTGTCGTTAATCAGCCTGAAAATCTGTATTTTGTCGAATTCCGGGTCTATAAACCAAATTTCCGGCACGCGGGCATCATGATACTTTTGGAATTTTTTTGTTGTGTCCAAATTGGAGTTGGATGGCGATAAAACCTCGACAACAAGGTCCGGCGCGCCTTTTACGGCCTTGCCGTCCGCCAGCTTATCAAGGTCGCAAACCACAAGAAGGTCGGGCTGCACAACGGTGTCGTCAGAGCCTTTGTCGTCTTTGTCAGACTTATCAGCATAAAGCCGTACATCAAAAGGCGCGTGATAGACCTCGCATGTTTTGTCCTTTAAATAGGTGCTGAATTCCCGGATTAAATTAGCAGAGATTTTCTGGTGCTTTCTGTTAGGCGAGGCCATGGCATGTGGGGCATCAGCGCCATAGGCAGAACCCATAAGATAAGGCACGCCGTCAATCAGCTCCCATCTTTCATCCTCGGGCCAATTAAGCAAATCGGCGTAGGTATAACGCTTTTCATCAAGCTTTAATGCAGCGGACATTATATCACTCCTTTGCTTACGGTCAAAATATCTCTTTCATATTCACTTCAAAGCCCGGCAATATGCCCACGGGCACAATATCCTGCGCGCCGTAAAAGTCCATAGAATATTTGCCGTCGTTTTGTTGTCTATTAGCTTGCACCATGCCGGTCTCCGGGTCTACAAACCAAATTTCGGGCACATCTGCGTCACGATATTTTTGGAATTTTAACATTGTGTCGCGGGTGGAATTAGAGGGCGGCAAAATCTCCATGACAAAATCCGGCGCGCCTTTTACGGCCTTGCCGTCCGCCAGTTTGTCAAGGTCGCAAACCACAAGAAGGTCGGGCTGTACAACAGTGTCATCAGAGCCTTTGTCGTCCTCATCGTCTTTGTCGGCATAAAGCCGCACATCACAAGGCGCGACAAACACCTCGCAAGCTTTATCTTCTAAGTGTTCATGGAATTTTCTATGCAAACTTCCTAAAATTCTTTGGTGCTTTAAGTTTGGCGCCGCCATTGCGTAAGGCACGCCGTCAATCAGCTCCCATCTTTCATCCTCGGGCCAATTAAGCAAATCGGCGTAGGTATAACGCTTTTTATCAAGTTTTAATGCAGCGGACATATTGCCCCTCCTTTTATTTTGGCCGCCCCACCAGGCGCCCCTCGCTGATGGCGTAGATATCGTCGATGGACATCTGGAAGCCCACCTCGCGCTTTTCGTATTTTGCGCGCACTTCCAGCTTTTTTCGGTGAAAGTCGCGTATATGGCGGCTAAAGGGCAGGTTGCCAAATTCCAATATGCGCACGGCGCCGTCAGAGTCCCTTGCGGGAAAGGCCAGGTCGGCATTGTGCTTGCTGGGCGAAAACGGAATGTCGATAACGCCGGCCTGGAAGGCGCGCACGGCGCCAATGGCGATGTCGCCATAGCCCAGCTCCAGCGTTTTGTCTATGATGGATTTTGTTTCCATTTCTATCAGGCCGCTTTCCAGATATACGTCATGAAGCTCCAACAGGTTTTGGCCTTTCAGCATGTTTACAACCTGCTTTGTGGCCTTAAGGCCCGCGGCGTTGGCCTCCATTGTGGGCACGCCCATGGCTTCGTGAGGGGTCTTTACAATGACCTTTGTGGCACCGCCCAGCACAGCAGCGGCGGCACCCCAGGAGATTACGCCAAAGGCCATGGATTCGTCATGGGGAAAGCCGCCCATCCATTGGTGTAACACGGTGGTGATATACACATCGGTATAGCCGAACATATCCAGATAGTGGCGCGTAAGATTGCGCAGGGACTTTATCGCGGCCACATCCTGCACAATATTCCCCAGCTGCCCATAGCCCACGGTGATGTTTTTGCAGCCTTGGGTGGCGGCCAGCAGGCTTTCGATGATGGCCACGGAATGAGAGATGCAAGGCGGCACCAGCGTACCCGTCAGCGGGCCGAAGGGCTCTCGGTTTATGCTGATGCCCTCTTCTTCAAATTTGCCCATAAGCCTGTCAATATATTGCCAATCGAAGATGGTTTTTTCCAGGGGTATGTCCTTGGAATATGGAATATTGTACGAAATGCCGCCGCCCTCGTAGGACGTAAAGCCGCCCGCCATGGTAATTTCCGCCAGCAGCCTGCCGTCAGGGGTGCCGTGGCGCACCTGTACCGGGCTTTTTACTGAAGATGTCACAGTGCGGCAGATATCCACGCCGTGATTTACCGCCGGAAAGCCGTTTAGCATAGAGCGCCCGTTGCGTATGCTTTCGTCAATGCCCACTTGGGCGTCTTCATAGCGATTGTGGCGCGTATAGCTGTCTATTGTGGTGGGCAGCAAATCCGCCTGGCCGGCATCTTCCAGATAGCGCAGCAGGCTTATATGCTCCCCGGGCAGCGCCACGCCCGCCCGTGGCTGCGTCAGCGTCACACCCTCGCCGTCGGCTTTAATCAGCTTGGCCGAAAAGCATTTTTCCGGCGGCAATGTCTTTTGATAGTCCACGGCATTTTTAAAATCCACCGTGGCGCCCGTGTTCCAGTCCAAAAGCACGTCCTTTTGTAACTTATAAAACAAATCGTCGCTTAATTTCTCGTTTTTCAGCATAATGTCCATTAGGAAATCTCCCCTTCTTCTGTTTCGAAGATGTCTTTCATGTCAATTGTAAAGTCGGGCAGGATGCCCACGGTGATTTTATCGTCACGATGATAGAAGTCTATTATATATCCTCCGCTGTCATTTCTTTTGTATACCAGCATTGTTCCCGCCTCGGGGCCTGCGAACCAAATTTCCCTTACGCCCGCCTTGCAATATTTGGCAAGCTTTTTTGTGGTGTCATAGCCCGCGGTGGAGGGCGAAAGGATTTCAATAACAAGGTCCGGCGCGCCTTTAACAGATTTGCCGTCCGCAATTTTTTCCGGGTCGCAAATAACAAGCAAGTCCGGCTGCACAACGGTGTCGTCGCCCCTTTCCCAATTTAGGCGAACATCAAGGGGCGGGAACACCTCGCATTTTTTGCCGTCGAGATGTTCGCCAAACCTTCTCAAAAGCCTGCCGGAAATCCTTTGATGGCTGACCGTGGGCATTGCCATAAAATAAATCTCGCCGTCAATCAATTCGCATCTTGGCTCGTTGTCCCATGCGTAGTAATCTTCATAGGTAAAATGCCCTTTCTCTTGTTGCAGTTGCATATCACGCCTCCTCGAAGATGTCTTTCATGTCGATTGTAAGCTCC
>JAITMW010000132.1 GCA_031277155.1 Clostridiales bacterium
CCCGCCACGGGCGCGCCTGTGCGCGGCGAAACCTGCCAGGGCTATGCCGACGATTCGTCCTGGGCGCGGGGACAGGCCTGGGGAATTTACGGCGCGGCGCTGATGTATCGCTATACAGGCGAAGGCATATGGCTGGAGACCTTTGAAAGGGTCACGGAATATTTTTTGCAGCGCCTGCCCGACGACCTTGTGCCCTATTGGGATTTGATTTTCACGGACGGCGACGAACCAAGGGATTCTTCCAGCTCCGCCATTGTGGCCTGCGGCCTATTGGAGATGGCGGCCCTTGTGGATGAAAATCGGGCGGCCCGGATGACGCAGACCGCGCGCAGGCTGGCGGCGGCCTTGACAAAGGGATATGCCGCCACGGGCGACACGGACGGGCTGTTGCTGCACGGCACCTACAGCAAAAAATCCCCGTACAACACCTGCACGCCGGAGGGCGTGGACGAATGTTTGACCTGGGGCGACTATTTTTACCTGGAAACCCTGCTTCGTCTGCATCGCCCGGACTGGAAGCCGTATTGGTAGGAGGTTTTGATGAACGAACGATTCTTTTTTGACGATAAGCAAAAAATTGCCGACTATGTTAAAATCCATTGCCCGGAAGAGATGGCCCATATCATCAATGCGGCGGATAATATGGCAAACAATGTCATTTTGTTTGACCTGCGCTGGGATATGGAGCAAACCCATGTGCCCGTGGCCTTCGAGGATGATATCGACTGGCTGCATCAGCCCGGCGACGACCCCGAATGGACCTTCGCCGTCAACCGTATGCGGGCGTGGGTTTGCATGGGGCAGGCATACGCCATCACGGGGGATGAAAAATATCCTGTGGCCTTTGTGCGCCAGATGTGCCATTGGGTGCGGACAGTGAGGCGCGAGGACCCCGCCGCGGCCAACGCCTGGCGCACCATAGAGACGGGCATACGCCTGGAAAATTGGCTGAAGGCCTATGAATACATGAAGGACAGCCCCGCCGTGACCCATGAGGTGGCGGCCATATTCCATGAAGCCGTGACGGAACACGCCGAATTTATCATGACCGTGTGGAACAGCTTTAACCTAATGAGCAATTGGGGAATTTTGGCAAACCACGGCCTGTTTTTGGCGGGATGCATGCTGCCGCAAAGCGAACGCACGCGGGAATATGTAATGGAAAGCACAGACCGCCTGGCGCGCGCCGCGCATATTCAGGTTTATCCCGATGGGGTGCATTGGGAGCAAAGCCCCATGTATCATAACGAGGTGATGCGCTGTTTTCTTGATGTGATAATAATCGCGAGGCGCTGCGGGGTAGAATTGCCGCCTGTCATCCCGGAAAAGACGCTGGGTATGCTGCACGCGTCGCTGGTGGCCGCAAAGCCCAATGGCCACGAAATCATGATGGGCGACAGCGACGATATCGACCAGCGGGATTTGATTTCAATAGGTGCATACTTATTCAAGGACGGCCTGTTGAAATTTGGCGGCTATGCGCGGCTGGATTTTGACAGTATCTGGACGCTGGGCCATGACGCGGCCATGGAATATGAGGGCATTGCGCCTGTGGAGCCGTCCCATACTGCCCACGCGCTGGCTGACAGCGGCAATTTTTATTCGCGCAGCGATTGGTCTCCGGATGCCGCCTTTGTGCATTTTCATTGCGGCACGCTGGGCGCGGGGCACGGCCACGCGGACAAGCTGCATGTCGACCTGTTTTACGGCGGCGAGGATATTTTGATAGACCCGGGCCGCTTTACATATGTGCCCGGCGATGCGCGATATTGGTATAAAATGCCATGGGCGCACAACACCGTCACAGTGGACGGCACCGACCTCTATGCCTGCCTGGACAGCTGGGAGTGCAAAAACCTCAGCCGCGCAGTTGGGCAAAAGTTTATGGCGCGGGACGGCTATGTGTATATGGAAGGCGGGCATTTGGGCTATATGGAGCAAGGCGTGTATGTTTCCCGCCGCGTGATTCACATAAAGCCTGATATTTTGCTGCTTTGCGACACATTTTATGGCTCGGATGATAGAGAGCGTGTGTATCGCCAGTATTTTCAGTGGAACAATCACGGAAAGGTCACGGGCAAGGGCAATAATTGGACTTATCGCAGCGGCAAAAATCAGGCGCGGTTGATTTTAACAAGCGAGCATGATGTGGAGGCAAGCCTATTGCCCGGGAAAATTTCGCGCCACTATAACTTGGAAGAGCAAACCCTGCGGCTGGAGATGCAAATACGCGCAAAGGGCTTTGCCAGCGTGTTTTCGGCCATTGCGCTTGATGCGGCAGATGACGATATGCCATTTAGCATCGCAAGGGAAACCGTACATTCAAATTTTAAGGGAATTGTGTTTGCGCCAAAAGACATCGAGGCCGTAACCATCACCAAGGGCGGCGCGCAATATACCGTGGTGACAGCCCATATGGAATTTGCCAGCCCAACCGACACCTTCACGGCCAATGGCTGTGTCGGTTTTGGCAATGTGCTGGTGTTTGATAAAACAAAGCCTGATGATAAAGGCACTGTGCTGTTGTATTAATGTCATGTCGCGCCTTGACC
>JAITMW010000008.1 GCA_031277155.1 Clostridiales bacterium
AGGCTCTGGAAGGCTCTGACGGCATTTGCGGTAAATCTGTCAAAGCGGCTTGTCTCCGCCACAAATGGAATTTCTTCATAGTACAGCCCTATGAAATCTAAGAGAAATTGCAATTCTAAAACACTTGGCCCGACGGCGCCTTCTTGTAAAATATTTGTCGGGGGCGTTCTGCCTATGCCTATGCGCACGCCCTCGCTGTGCATCTCCCACAATGCCTTTTCAATGCCGTAAATGCGGCCGATTTGATACCATGTGGCCCTGTCGACAACCCCTGTGTGCGGCAAATTATAGATTTGCTGGAACAGCAGCACCGAATTTCTCGTGGAAGCCCCAAATACGCCGTCGACGGGATTTATTATTACAATGGTATGGCGGCCCAAAATCCTGTTTAAATACCTTTGCATGGTGCGGACTGCCTCCCCCTGAGACCCGAGGGACAGCGGAGAGCCCGGCCAGGATTCCAGCGGGCCCGAAAACAGGTCACATACCCGCAGCTCTAAATTTTGTGTGTAATATTTACGGATTATTTGCCATGCATTCATGCCCGCGTCCCTTGCGTCAAAGAAAGAGCCCCATTGAGACAGCCTTCCGGGTATATTTACCACCATGCCGTCGTTGTACAGCGCAAGGAAAGGCTCTAAATGCCCTATAACAGCCAGATAGTTGTCAAATATCCGGTCTACCGCCGCGCTTATCCTCGCGCCAATGGTGCCGTGATGGACATATTTTTGGTCCATATGGGGGGTGGCTGTGATATCAAAGCTGCGTCCGCGCTTTCTGTAAAATTCCGTGAAAATGCGGTTAAGCGTCAAAGAAACAATGCAATAAATATTGGCTGTCAATGCTTGCTCCGGCCAGGTGTCGAATATCTCATGGGAGGCCACATTTTTGATATAATCGGTAAACGGAACCCTCACGCTGGAGGCCGGGTCGTTCTCTCGTCCCAGATGCACGGTAATAAAATTGGGTATAACAACCCTGTCCAGCACCCGCACAGGGGGCAGGGGGCGTTGGTATTCCGGTATGATGGGGTCATCCAGCGCGTGTTCGCCTATGTTTACAATTTCTTCGTCGCGCTTCTCTGTACCCTTTTGTAAGCAAGGGCGCATCTCAATGACCTGAATAGAAGTGGATTGGTCAAAAATCATTATGCCTTTGTAGATGACGGTTCTATATCCCGGGGCCTGCACCCTTGCGTTATACACACTATATCTGCGCGCGGCGGCAAAAGGGTCTTCGGTTAAAGAAGTATCCGGAGCCTCCAATGAAATTTCCGGCACATGCCCGCTGATGTCAGTGATAAATTCATGCAGCACCTCGTTGTTTTCGTTTGTTATGGTCACAATGGCGCCCTCAATCAAAATCGCGCCCCCGGACGATATCACTTGAAGATTCAAATTGCCTCTTCCCATATCCATTTCCCCTTATGTTTCAATATGAAATATTATATGGGTGTACAGACATTGTTGGTGAGTGTGGGTGTTGCCAAATAAATGTTGACATTTGCCGTAAGAAGTAATATCATAATTATGAACAAGAGGTGCTTGCAAATGAGATTGAGGGCTACACTTAAAACCGTGATTTTTATGTTTTTCGACTGCCTTTTCTGCTGGCTTAGCTGGATAGGCTCGGTTTTTGTGTTTACATATCTTTTTGCTACCGATTATTCCCTTATTTTGACCATTAATCAGCAAGCCTGGATAATTGCCGTTGCCTGTGTGTTGTTTTACACAATTTGCGGCGTGTATAAAAGCCTGTGGCAGCATCCGGGCGTGGGCAGCATGATACGCATTGCGGCGGCCGCGCTGCTGTCTTCATTTTCGATATATGTTGCCCTGCGCATACAGCTGGGCTTTTGGCAAAACCCCGGTCTTGGCATGATGGCCTTTTATTTTTCGCTTACATTGTCCATAGCCCTTAGGTTGCACAAGGTAATAAGGACCACCGTTGTGCAATATTCGCGGCGATTTTTAAAAATGCCCCAGGAATTGCAGGTGGAGCCTGTGCGCACACTTTTGATTGGCGCGGGGGACAGCGCCTCGGCCTTTTTGCTCAATTCCAGTCAACATGGGGGCAGGCCGCGGAAAATCCTCGGCATTTTGGATAAGGACCATCGCAAGCACGGATATCACCTGCATGGCGTAAGCGTCCTTGGAAATTGCGACCAAATTCCAAAATTGGTGCAGGAATTAAATATTGACGAAATCATAATTACGGTGCCATCAATGAAAAACGAGGATGTGCGCCATATTGTGCGGCTTACGCCTGTTAATCGCTGCAAGGTGCGGCTGCTGGCGGGCCTGTCTTCCGACAAGGCATCGGACAAGCTGCGGGATATCAATATCGGGGACCTGTTGGGGCGAAAAGAGGCCGACTTGGACGAGGCCGTCATAGCCGCGTGGCTTAAAGACAAGACCGTGATGGTGACAGGGGGCGGCGGCTCTATCGGCAGTGAAATTTGCCGCCAGCTGCTGGCATATAATGTAAAAAAAATAGTTATATTTGACATTTCGGAAAATAATCTGTATAATCTTAAAGAAGAGCTGAAAATAAACTTTAAGAATGACGGGCGCTATAAAGTTGCCGGGCGTGTTGGCTCTGTGCAGAATATGACGCGGCTTAACGAGGTATTTCAGGAATTTAAGCCACAAATAGTATTTCACGCGGCGGCGTACAAGCATGTGCCCCTGATGGAGGAATGTCCCCGCCTGGCCATAGAAAACAATGTTTTGGGCACATATAATGCCGCCCGGGCCGCCTGCCGCCATAATGTGGAGCGCTTTGTGATGATTTCAACCGACAAGGCCGTAAATCCCACAAATGTTATGGGGGCATCCAAGAGAATGGCGGAGATATTGACCCTTGGGATGAACCGGCAGGGCGGCACCGAATTCGTATGTGTGCGCTTTGGCAATGTGCTGGATTCCAACGGCAGCGTAATCCCGCTGTTTAGGCGGCAAATTGAGGCCGGCGGCCCCGTAACCGTTACGCATCCGGACATCATCCGATATTTTATGACCATTTCGGAGGCTGCGCGGCTTGTGCTGGACGCGGGGGCCATGGCCGCAGGCGGCGAAATTTTCATCCTGGACATGGGCGAGCAGGTGCGCATTGCGGATTTGGCCGAAAACCTGATACGTATGGCGGGGTTGACGCCGGGTGTTGACATAAAAATTGAATATATCGGGCTTAGGCCCGGCGAGAAGCTCTATGAAGAGCTGCTGCTTAACGAAGAAGGGCTGGCCAAGACGCAAAATGACAAAATTTTTGTTGCCAGGCCGCCCCAATCGCCCAATTTGGCGCTGCTGATGTCGTCTTTGGAAGACGAGCCGGACAGGGGCGACATACGGAAATTTCTTAAGCAATTTGTCCCGGAGTATCAGCATGATGAGTCACTGGCGTGAAATGACAAAAAAGTTGAGGAGGAACAGCAAGCATGTCCAAAAAAATGTCCACGAAAAAATACAGCCATTTGAGCCTGGAATATATGGCGGCCGCGTTTTTTGTCGTTGTGGCCGCCGTCTTTCCCATTTATCTGACCAGAGACCATTATCTCAACATCTCCCAGGACAAGGCGACCTTTTTCCTGATATCCGTCGCTGTCTTTACCGCTGCGGCCATCGTTATACTTTATTTGACCACCACGCGATTTCAGCCTAAAGATTATTTCATACAAAACGAGCCTAAACGCCCCCTGTCCGTGGCGGAATGGGCTTTGATAGCTTTTTTATTGTTTGCCTTGCTCAGCACGCTGTTTTCGCCCTTTGCGTCCCATGAAGAAATTGATGTGTGGCGGGCCCAGGCAATAGGGCGCTATGAAGGGTTTTGGGCCTTTTTGTGCTATGGCCTCACTTTTTTCATCATTGCCCGATATTTTAAGCCCAAAAGGATACATCTAATAATTTTTGCCGCCAGCGCAAGCCTGATTTCGCTGTATGCCATCTTGCAATTTCTTGATATGGACTTTATGATGCGTTCGGGCATTTTTACGGAAGTCCCCGACGATTTGGTCACGGTTTTGGCGCCTCTAACCAGAATATTCAGGACGACCCTGGGCAATATCAATATTGTCTCCGGCTATGCCGCCCTTGCGGCCGTGCTTTTTGCCGGGCTTTTCGCCGGGGAGGACACCAAATGGGGCGGACTCTATCTTGCCACCAGCGCGCTGTCCTTTTCGATGATACTTATAACCAGGGGCGACGCGGGCACAGTGGGCCTGCTTGCGGGCATGGCTTTGCCAATACCATATTGGCTGGCGAACCGCAAGCGCCTTGGCAAAATCTTTATTACCCTCGCGAGCTGGTGCGCCATGTTCGCAATTTATAATGTATATTTGTCCTGGCTTCAGGGCAGGGTGCAGGAAAACCCAGCCCTTTTGGCTTTTGAGAGCGATTATAACTTTATAACCAATTTCAGCCCGATGAATCCGCTGCTTATTGTTGGCTTCGCCGCGGTTCTTGCGGCCATTGGCCTTGGCCTTGTGCTGTGGCTTAAAAAATGGCCTGAAAAGATTAT
>JAITMW010000013.1 GCA_031277155.1 Clostridiales bacterium
GCACAGCGCCCCCGCCAGCACAGAATCCTTTCCGCCGCTGGAGCCAAACACAATGCCCGCGGCGCCGGCCTCTGCCAGCACGGATTTAATCCACAAAACCCTGTCCCTTGTCTCTTTGCTATAATCTCTAAGCATAGGCATCCTCCAGGCAAATCCTGATAAATGCATCCAGATGTATATATCCGTTTTCTTCGAGAAAGCCCTTGAATAAGCCCTCTATGCCCTCATTTGCGCCCAGCTTTTCCGCCGCAATTTCCGCAAGGACGGCGGCGATAAAGCCGCCATCTTCAACAACCAAACATTCCACCCCGCCAAAATTATGCGACGCCGCCTCCGGCAGCCTCCGGGCCAAAGCACCGTGATATTCCTCGGTAAAAATATAGATGCGCCTCATGTTCATCACCCCTAATCTATAATATGTAAGGGGTATGGCTACATTGAGTTTTCCAAAATTTCTGTAAGCTCGTCCCTCTCAAAAACATACCGCTTGTTGCAAAAATGGCAGCTTACTTCCGCCTTGCCGTCCTCTTTGATAATTTGACCAAGCTCCTGGGCGCCCATCGCCACCAGCGCCCCTGTTACGCGCCCCCTGTCGCAATTGCAATAAAATTCCAGGGGCGACCTCTCGGCGATTTCATAGCCAAAATCAGAAAGCAGCATATCCAGCACATCTTCCGGGGTTTTGCCCTGCTCCAGCAGCACCGTAATTGCCGGAAAATTGGCCATTTTGGCCTCCAGCACATCTATAAGCGCCTCATCAAAGCCCGGCATAAGCTGCAACAAAAAGCCCCCCGCCTGCTTTATGCTGTGGTCCCGCTCCACAAGCACGCCCAGGGACACAATTGAAGGCATTTGCTCCGAAAAGGCAAAGTATCCCGCCACATCCTCGGCCACCTCGCCGGATACAAGGGCAAGGGTGCCCACATATGGCTCTTTCAGCCCCAAATCCTTAATCACTGTGATATGCCCGGCACCAATGGCGCCGCCCACATTCAGCTTGCCATCGGGCCTGGCGGCAATATCCCCCTTGGGATTGTGTACATATCCGCGTACCCGCCCCAGCCCGTCCGATGTGGCCAGCGCGCCGCCGATGGGCCCGTCACCTTTGATAACCACCGTGATAAGGTCGTCGTCATTGCCCGCCATAAGGCCCATGATGGCCGTGGCAGTAAGCAGCCGCCCCAAGGCCGCGGAAGCCACAGGGGTTGTGCCGTGTATTTTCGCGGCTTCGTCCGCCAGATGTCTTGTTGTGGCCGCAAAGGCGCGTATATGGCCGTTTGCGGCGGTTGCACGCAGGCAATAATCCTTCATTTCACAATCTCCCGCCAATTAAGGTCGCCCCGGTCAAGGGCCAAAAGCAGCGCCTCCGCCGTGGCCAAATTGCTGGCCATGGGGATATTGTGCGTGTCGCAAAGGCGCATAATGCCTGAAATTCCCGGCTCTCCCACATGGTCCAGCGCGGGGTCGCAAAGAAAAATCACAAGGTCGATGTCATTGTGGGCAATTTGTATGGCCAGCTGCTGCTCGCCACCCAGCCGCCCTTCCAGATGTTTGGCCACATGCAGGCCCGTGGCCTCCTCGATGATGCGCCCCGTCGTGCCCGTGGCATATATGGTATGCCGGTTTAAAATATGCCGATAGGCTATGCAAAGATTTTCCATCAGCGTCTTTTTGCTGTCATGCGCTACCAAAGCGATATTCATACACAAACCCCTTACCTTTCTTTTGTTCCCATATCTTCAAACATAGAATATTCCCGCGTCATGCCCACATTAAGCACCAGCCCAATCATTGCCATAAAGACCCAAAGGGAGCTGCCGCCGGAAGACACAAACGGAAAGTTCATGCCGGTGTTTGGCAGAAGCCATGCGTTTATCGCCACATGGGTAAAGGCTTGGAAGGCAATGGTTACGGCGACTCCGGTGGCTATCAGCTTGCCCAGAAACACTTCAGAGCGGTGGGCTATCATAAGGCAGCGCAAAACAATCAGCAAGGCCACCAAAAGCACGGCGACGCTGCCGATGAAGCCAAATTCCGCGCCTATGATGGACAAGATAAAGTCATTTGTGGCCTCGGGCACATGAATTTGGTTGTTAAACAGGCCGCGCCCCGTCAAAAGGCCGCTGGACATGGCCATAATGGCCCTTTCGTTTTGCCATATGCCCGCGCCGTCGCCATATTCGGGATATAAAAAGTACCATATCCTGCTCTGCTGCCATGGGGTGAGGATATTGTCAATTAAAATGGGATTTTCGGCGTGCAAATCAATATAGAAAAACAGCAGGGCGGGGACAATGACAACAGCCACAATCGCCACATATTTATAGCTTATTTTGCCGGCATACAGCATGGCCAGCATGATGACCAAGCTGACTATTGAGGCCGAAAAGGACAGCTGCATGTTTATCAGCACCACGGGCAAGGCCGTCATGGCGAAAATTACCAGCAGCACCAGCGGGTTGTTAATTTTGTCACGATACTTATCAATAATTTTTGCCAGCACCACAATCATGAAAATCTTTGTAAATTCGGAAGGCTGTATGCCAAATTCAAAGCCGCCGATTTCCATGCCAATCCAGCGGGCCACACCCCTTGTGTCGGGCATAAAAAGCACAATAACCAAAAGGGCGATGTTGACGACATATATTGGAATATAAAATTTGCTTATAAATTCGTAATTCACAAAGGCCATAAACATCATGATGCCAAGGCCCGTCACGAGAAATATCAGCTGATTGATAAAAACGGGCGAAACATTGCCATTGCCAAGGCCCGTGGCAGAGCCTATTATAAGCAGGCCAAAAAAAGCCAAGGCAACAACCAAGACCAAGAGTGTATAGTCAAAAGACCTTGCGTCACGTCGTATTGAATTCATGCGGTTTTACCTTTTCTTCCATGATTTTATCGGAATATTTGCCACCAATGCCGGGCCGTCCGCCCCGCTGTCCATGTCGATGTCCAAATCATCTTCGTCCAATTCCATATAATTGGTCAGCACTTTAAGAATGTCGGATTTCAGCATCTCCAACATTTCGGGGGTGGTGTCCAGACGGTCTTGAATAAGGACCAGTTGCAGGCGGCTTTTAGCGACAGAGCCGGATTTTTGTTTTTTGCCAAACAGGCCGAAAAAATCCATAATTCATCTCTCCTTAACTTCCTATGCGGAAGACTTTTTTAAGCCATGTCATCAGGCCACCGGCTTCTTCCAGGTCCATAAAGGGCACATCATTGCCCATTATGCGCTGGGTGATATTACGAAAAGCCTGCCCCGCGCGGGAATTATTGTCCGCCACGGCGGGCTCTCCGCGGTTGGTGGCCGTCACAATGGATTCGTCGTCAGGCACCAGCCCCAGCACCTCTATTGCCAATATATCAACCACATCATCAATGGTCATCATTTCGCCGCGCTTTATCATATCCGGCCGCAATCTGTTTAAAATCAGGCGAATATTCTTGATTTCAGCGGCTTCCAGCAGGCCCACAATTCTGTCTGCGTCCCGCACGCTGGAGACTTCCGGCGTGGCCACCACAATGGCCTTGTCCGCGCCCGCGATGGCGTTTTTAAAGCCTTGCTCTATGCCGGCAGGGCAGTCTATGATTATGTAATCATGCTCCTGCCGCAGGGTTTCGCACAGCTTTGCCATTTGCTCCGGCGAAACGGCCGTCTTGTCCTTTGTTTGCGCCGCCGCAAGCAAAAACAGGCTGGGATAGCGCTTGTCCTTTATCAGGGCCTGTTTTAGGCGGCATTTACCTTCAACCACATCCACAAGGTCGTATACAATGCGGTTTTCCAGCCCCATAACAACGTCCAGATTGCGCAGGCCGATGTCTGCGTCAATAAGCACCACACTTTTGCCCGCAATGGCCAGGCCGCAGCCCAAATTGGCGCTGGTGGTGGTTTTGCCCACGCCGCCTTTGCCGCTGGTAATTACAATTACTTCTCCCATATTTCATCCTCCGTGTTCTTTTATCAATTTGTAAACGGCGCCACATAAATTTCCTCGCCCTTCACATAGGCATAGACGGGGTCTATTTTATTTTTGTTTTCTTTGATTAGCTCCGCCGGAAAATATGTCTTTTTGTCGGCTATGCGCAGCTGTATAGGAAGCATGGACAATGCGCACACAAAGGCCTTGTCGTCGCCGTCCGCCCCCGCGTGAACCAGGCCGCGTATGGCCCCAAAAACCACCACATTACCCGCCGCGACAATTTCGGCCCCCGCGTTTACATCGCCCAAAACCACAACAGAGCCGCTGTGGCTGATGGCTTGGCCGCTGCGCAGGCCGCTTTTGTGGAAATACGCGCCGTCGGTCGGCATTTTTTCAAGGGATTTCAGCTTTTTAAGGGCGGCCACTTCGTCCCTTTTTTCTTGGGCTATGTCAAATGTGCCTGTCAAATCCTCGACAAAAGATATGGAGAGATTGGTTTCGGCGCTTATAATATCAATCAGCGACAAAATCTCGCTTTCAGAAAGCTGCTTGCCCTTGAAGGTGATTGTGGTTGTGGCGTCGGCAAAAAATCGGCTGGAAGAGCGGATTTTTTCGCGAAGAGATTCCGCAATACTGTCATAATCGGCATATTCTGACAATATAATCACAATGCCGTTTTTGCCGCCTTTAAAAATTACGCTATTGTTCTTTTGCATATTTACCTCTAATGAAATTATCTTAAACATAGTTCATTAAACATTATACACTATATTTTGAAATCTTCATACAACTTTTTTCAGGAAATTGCAGAACATGCTTTAAGTTGCCTCGGGAAGCATGTTGCGGCAATGGTTTGCATGCGGAAAATGCTTAATAGATACAGCAACCCTGGTTTCCTAATCCTGCTTTTTTGGCTTGACCTTCACGCCCACCAAGCGAATCATATCAAGTAATTCATCATCATTTTCAACCGAATAGTGAATCCACCCGCCGTAATAATCGCCATGATGCCCGCAGGGATAACGATTCTCCCACATGGCCTGCAATTTGGGATTAAGTTCACTGAATATTTTTTCAACTTCCATCGCTCCTTTGCCGCCGATGGAGATGGTACAGCAAAAGCCGTTTTCTTCAAAGAACACATAGAGCAATAGTGTCTTATTGTGAGCATAGCGAAAACTCCAGCCGTAGTTATTTCCAAAGGGAAACTTTATTTCACGGTTTAGGACGTATCTTTCGCGCAATAAATTCTCGAAACGCATCAGCCGCTGCCAAGAATCATCACCCATATAAGATTGAATGAAATCCTCGGCGGGTTGATGTGACTTTTCAGACAATCGTTTCTTTTCGCTTACAAATTTATCCTCGTCCGACATAGAATATCCCCCTTTACTCTTTTACAACCAAAACACAAAGCTCATATTCTCCATCCAAGCCATTGGGATAAAATTCAAAAGCTATGTCGCCTTCGGATTGTTCGAGCGGCCTATAGCCCGCTTCTGCAATGTCTTTTGTGTACAGCTCCATCCAGGCATTATATGAATCATGTTTGGGCGGAATTTTCTTTGTTGCATATTCGCCCTTTTTAATTGCCTTGAACTCCAAACCCTCTGTTTTTTCAATGACTTTCTGGCCTAATAAATATTTAATGGTGGGAGCAGTAAGCCATGTAACAATGTAATACTCATTATTGTTTTTCGCAATGCCATTCAACAATTCTTTTTGCCCGTTATTGATAAAGCCGTTAAACAATACACCTCTTTTTTCGTTATTGTCTTTTTCTTCGCCGGTTGATTCAACGGAAAACCCGCCGATTAAAATATCATCTTCGATTTTTACAATTCTAAGCTCCATTATGAATGACCTCCAAAAATATAAAGCTTCTACGATACTTATCAGGCCAAACGCACCTAGTCGTAGTCAATAACAAAATCAAAGATTTCACGGGCCAGCTGGGTTGCCCGTGTGCCGCCCCCCGTATTTTCGATGATAATAGCCAGTGCCACCGTCGCGTTTTCCGCCGGGGCATAGCCTATAAACCACGAATGGTCAATACCCGTCGCATTTTGCGCCGTGCCCGTCTTGCCCGCCACCTGCACATGGGGCAGGGCGGCCGGTATGCCCGTGCCTGTGTTTACGGCCTCAATCAGCATCTCATTCAGCACGGCCGCCGCCCGGGCGTCCATCACCTGGGCCATGCTGTAGGGCGTGGCCGCGCCCGCCCTATTGTCAAATCCGCTTAACACGCCATCCACCACATATGGCGCCATCACCGTGCCGCCGTTGGCCACAGCCGCCGCCACAAGGGCCATATTAAGCGGCGTGGCCGTGGTGCGCCCCTGGCCTATGGCCGTCTGTATCAGCTCGTCAATGGCGGGCTCTGTCCCCATGGGAAATTGCGCCATGGATGTGGCAAGCTCGAAAGGAATTGCCGTGTTAAAAAGCATTTGCTCCGCCGCCTGTATGATAGGCTCCGCCCCAATTTTTTCCGCCAGCGCCGCAAAATACCCATTGCATGAAACCGCCATGGCGCCATGCATGTCCACCGCGCCATGGGCGTTGCCGCCCCAGCATTGTATGGTTTCGCCGCCAAAATGGGCGTGGCCGGTGCAATCGAAAACAAAATCCGCAAGGTCTTCATCATATTCCAACGCGGCCAGGGCCGTTATCACCTTGAAAGTCGAGCCGGGGGGATACAGCCCCTGTGCGGCGCGATTAAGCAGCGGGCTGTTTTCCGCGTCCCCAATAAGATTGTTCCAATTCTCCGTAATATGATTGGGGTCAAAAGACGGCGTGGACACCATGGCCAACATCGCGCCTGTTGTGGGGTCCAGCACAACAACGGCGCCGCGGGACGTGCCCAGGCTGTCAAAAATCATCTGTTGCAGGCCCGCGTCAAAGGTCGTTACAATGGAATTTGCCCGCAGCTCCTGCCCCAAGGCCACATGGGCGGCGCGCTGCACCAGCTCCCAATTAAGGCGATACAGCGTGAAATTGCGCGAAAGCTCCAGCCCCGCCTTGGACATGCCGCTGTATCCCGCCGTGTGGGCAAAAACAGGGCCGAAAGGATATTGCCTGACATATCGCCCATAATCATACACACTTTGCGCAATGGGCACGCCGCGGGCATCATATATGGCGCCGCGCCGTATGCTGTCGTCCCCCACGGCAACCCGCGCGTTAAAGGGATGCGCGATGAAACCCTCGCCTTCTATGGCCGCCACATACACAAAATAGCCGCCCAGGCTTATAAACAGCACGGCCAAAAACCAAAACATATGCCGCAAATTTTTGCGTAAATCCTTCATAGCGTGTCTCCTTTAATGTCGCCTCGGCTCAAAAGTTGTATTGCGGACAATGCTTATTGGCAGTTCATTCAACATTTACATTTATCCAATATCGTTCCATGATTGACCCATCTGATTTATCAAGCAATGTACTTTCAAAAACACCACCGTTAGCAATAATTATTTTCCGACTGGCGATATTTTCTGAAACGCAAGTGACCAAAACTTTATCGAAGCCTAACTCGCGGTATCTGTAAAGAGCCATGGCAAGCATTTTGCTCCCATATCCTTTTCCGCGCTCTGATGGGCGCACAGAAAAACCGATGTGCCCGCCGATTGTTGAAAAATAGTTATCAAGACGGCGGCGGCAATTAATCATGCCAAGAATCCGTTTGCCTTGAACAAATAAGTACGCATCGGACTCGACAAAAGTGTTATCCGGCAAAGTTTCTGATTTTTCAAGCAATTTGCAATGCTCAATCCAACAAGCCGGATTTTCAAAATTATGCAGCCCGGCCGAACCATATATAAAATCTTCTTTTGATGATACATCTCTCAGCGATTCTTCTCTGTAGTCGCGTATTTCTTCCAAATATTGAACATTTGGCCGTATTAGTTGAAAATTATTCATGGTAGCACCTGCCGAAACCATTGCTCCACCAACTAAACTTTGCCAAGTATTTGCGGTCTTTTTGTACGATTGCTTCGTCAGCTCCTTCTTGCGTGCCTTATGGCACGCGGCGGCGTCGCTTCCTTGCACTCGCACAAAAATCCTCGCAAATCTTTTGGCAATGTTTAATTGTCGGAACAATATAAATTTTCCAAAGCAATCATCACTACGGTGAAATTAGTGCCAGCGCGGCGGCCAGCGCATCGCCGCTGACCCAAATATCAGGCGCAATGCCCACGCCTTCCGCAAAGTGTCCGTCGGGCCACAGCATCAAGGCCCTGCCAAGGCCGAAAGGCATACCTGTGTTGGGCAAATTTACGGGCGAATATGTGGCATCAAAGGCCAGCACACCGCCTGTGGCGGTGCCGATTATCAGCGTATTTTCAATATTAAATGCCCTGTCCACAATATCTTCCGCCGCCGAGCCCGTCCCCCTGTTTGTCAGCAAAATCAGCAATTGCTCCCGTGGAACAATTCTGCGCGGGGCGGTGTTAAATATCGTGTAATTTTCGCCAAAAGGCCCGACATCCGCATATGTCCGCCAGCTGTTGGGCGGATTTTGATGGCTGTTATTCGGGTTAAAATCAAAATCCGCGCTGCTATATGGCCTGGCGCTTAGCCAAACATAATTCGACGGCACAATTTCATCCGTCAGCACATGCAGCCAGCGCACAGGCAAAAGCCCGTTGCCGCCTGTGTTGTCACGAATGTCAACAATCACCACCGGTTCGTCGCGCAATTGCCGGGCATAGGCCATAAAAGGCTCGGCATGGGCAATGCCCGCGGCGTTTTCGTGGCCGTCAAAGCCCATGGCCATCACAGTAAGCACAGGCACGCCGTCAATATGCTGTAAAGTCGGCAGCTCAAGCTGCTTACGCCGCGGCGCACCTTCATTTATGAATATGCGGTTTTCGCGCCGCCCGTCCTCATACATAAAATAGGCGCGCGCCGCAATCATAGACGAATCCAGCAGAAACACGGGGCGATAAAACAGCTCGCCGTCGCCATTTGCGTGCAGGCGCATGGCTTCGCCTATGTCATGCCCCTCAATCTCCAGCAAATATAGGTCTGTGGCCCGATTTCTAAAGCCATTTTCGGTCTTGTCATAATATATGCCGCGGCGGTGGAAATAGCTGAGATTAAGGCCCATGCGCAGGTCCCCAATCCAAAAATGATTGTCAATAACCACTTGATTGAGATGGCTGTGCAAAATCCGCGCAAAGCTGTCAGCAGTTATCATTTCTTCGCCCAGCAGGAAAAATTCTGTGGTGATATCGCCCAACATGGCCGAAAATACATCATCGCCGCCAAAATATACATAGCCTCCATACACATGGCGCAGGGCGTTAAACAGCACCCAGGCATCCCGGGCGGCATATTCTACGGGAAAATATTCCGGCAGATTCTCCGTGCCGCCCCAATCTCTCCAAAATCTCTGGGGCATACGGCGCACCGGCGTGCGCACCTGCGTCATGTCCAAAAACGCGGTATAATCGGGCTTTTCAATCTCCGTACGACGATTGGCAGCCACATCCATAATATGCTGCCAATCCAGGGTCAAAATTTCGGCCCTTATTTCTTCGGCTTTTTCAACTTCTTCGATTTCTTCGATTTCTTCCAAAGGCTCCTCGGGCTGATAATGTTCATAGCCATCACAGGCCGAAAGGGCAAAAAGGGCGGATAGAATCATCAGCAATATTTTCCATTTTTTCATGATTCCTCCTCGCGCAACTGCCCGTTAAGCCAATTTAGCACACCAATCATGATGGTGCTTATAAATACGGAACTGCCGCCATAGCTGACAAAGGGCAGGGTGATGCCCGTCATGGGGATTAGCCTGATGTTGCCGCCGATGGACACAAAGGCTTGAAAGGCCAAAAACACCGTGAAGCCCAGCGTCATCAGGGCGTAAAGCGGGCGCTTTGCCCGGCGGGCCATGTCCGTGCCGCGCAAAAGTATAAGGGCATACAGGCCGATGAACAGCAGGCCGAATATCCAGCCAAACTCCTCGGAGATGGCGGAAAAGATGATGTCCCGCTCCACCACAGGTATGCGGCCCGCCATGCCGCGGCCAAGGCCCGCGCCAAAAGGTCCCCAGGTTGCGATGGCAAACAGGGATTGCGTCAGCTGAAAGCCCTCGTTTGCCACAAGGGGCCAGGGATTGCTCCATGCCGCCACGCGTATGCGCAAATGGGGGAAAAGCTGATAGGCCACAACGGATGCTGCCGCCATAACGGCAAATCCGCCTGCAAACAGGGCTTTGCTGCCCGTTGCGGTGTAAAAAATTATCATAAAGACGGTGAAAAACAACAGCGCGCTGCCCAAATCTCGTTGCAATACCAAAATGCCCACAATGGCGGCGCTGGCGGCGCCGGTAAAGGCCAGCTTCATAAAGCCGGGCTTGACGCGAAAGGCGCAGGCCAGATATATCACAAAAAGGGGCTTTGCCACCTCGGACGGCTGGAAGGATATGCCAAAAATGGACACCCAGCGGGCCGCGCCAAATTCGTCCACGGCTATGAGGGGGATGCCGATTAGGCCGCCCAATATGTCGGCGATAAACACAATGCCTATAAGGCCCGCGCACGCAATTAAAAACAGCTTTTCCAGCTTTTCAAATTGGCTGAAAACGCGAAATATCAGCGGGACAAACAGCGACGCGCCAAAACCCAGCACAGCAAAGATAAACTGCGCGGCGGCCAGCGCGGGGTTTAGCCTGTATATGGCCACAAAGCCCAGCCCAAGCAGGAAAAACATCGTGTGCGTCATAACGGGGCAGGGCCGCCGAAAGATTTTTCTTGCAAGCAGCGGGCCGGCCATGACAAACAACAGCACAAAACCGCCGAAAAGCAGGGTTTGCAAGTGGACGCTAAGCAAATTTTCATCGAAGGCCAGGATGGGAAAGGCGAAAACGCAAAAGAGGATGGTGACAATCCAAAGGCCGCGGGGCCGCGGGCTTGCCGCGGGGCCGCTGCCCTCTTTGAAAATAAACCGCCCCGCCTGTAGCAAGAAATAGGCTATCAAAAACACGAAATAATATCTGCTTAAAACCGATAAAAAGTCAAGGATAAATCACACCTCATTCTTCTGCTTCTGTTTCCGCGGCCTTTTTCTTGCTTGTGGCGCTTTTAAATTTTGCCTTAATCTCCAGCTTTTTTTCCGCTTCCGCCAGCTTTATTGTCAATTCTTCAACTTCCTGCCGCTTTGCCAACACCTCGTCCGACATAAAGACGCAGGCATACAGCGCCTTTGTCAGATAATTCATCGGAAAGGTGGTGCTTACATTGTCAAATTTTTCTATAGTTGACAATATATACTTGTAAAGCTCTTCCACATAGGCATCGTCCTTTTCGCTTACAATGCGTATGTTTTCATTAAACAGCTTTAAATTATATCTTTTGCTCATAATTTTCCCCCGCGCCCATTTTCAGTGACTATTATTATATCACTTTTCCGCACAATTTTCCAACAATTTTTTGTTTTTTGTCGAAATTTTGTTTGGGCACTTGAAATGCTTGTTCATAAATTGTATAATGGAAATCAGGAAAAGATACATATAGCTAGTCCGATTTAAAATCGTCCGAAGCAAGATGAAACAACGAACGCTTCAACGGTGTTTCCCTGTGCTTTCGCTTTGCGAAAGTGACCGAAGGTCAGTTTGCCGCAGGCAAACCACAAAGGCAGCCTGAGGGCGACTTTTAAACGGAATAGCGATACAGGGAGGTAGATATTTATGAAGAAATTGCGCGGATATACCCTATCCTTTGTGGCAGCCATGATTTTTGGCCTTTTTGCGGCATCGGCGGCCACATCTACAGAAGTGCAGGCAAGCAATTTGCCCGCACCGCATATCCGGTTGTTTGGTGATAGTGTGTTAAATTGGGAAGTTGCCGACGCCCCCGCAGGTGCAATCATTGTCATCTATGCAGACGGCGGCTCTATTTTTGCGAGCACCGAAATGTCCAGCGGCATGACTTTGCCGGGGTGGAATATTCCCGGCGAGGGGCCTCGGGCTTTAAACGCAAGAATCATCACATTGGATGGTCAAATTGGGCCTTTAAGCGACACAGTGCATTGGGCATGGACGGTAAATGCGGAACAGTTGACATTGCCGACTAATCTTAGGGTGGATGGAGACGGCATACTTAGATGGAACGCCGTCAGCAACGCAGCTTTATATACTTTCGGCGCGTCTTGGGGCGTCAACTTTGAAGGATGGTACGGCGCCGTCACCACAGACAATTTTATCGACCTTTCTTTTTTAAGCTATTCCGAAAACTTATCACCGGGGCAAGCTGTTATGCTTAGCGTGTTCGCTTCGGCACCCGACTTTATGGATTCTGCAGCAAACATCATCTTTTGGACAATGCCGGAAACACCGCCGCCGGGCGGGCAATTGCAAATACCCGGCAATTTGCGCGTGGATGGGGGCAGTGTATTGATGTGGAATCCTGTCGCCCGCGCAACGACATATGACATCTTCGTAAACGGGGTTTTTGAGCAAAGGACGACGCAGAATTTTTGGTATTTTGGCGTTAATCCTTGGTGGGCGCTGCCGGGGCAGTCTGTGCATCTTTCCGTAATAGCCAGGGCCGACGATTTTGCCGATTCCCCCGCGAATGTAATCTCTTGGACAAGGCCAAGCGGCCCCCTTCCGCCTACGGATAGTATGCGCCATGTGCATGTTGAGGATTCTTGGGCATTGGCCGGCGCCACAGGCGGCGGCCCACATCATCCGGGCAGCTTGGTTACAATACACGCGGGCCACAGGCCGGGCTTTGATTTTTTGGGGTGGTTTGTGCATCATCCGCAGCATCCCGCCCTTGTTTTGGCACAGCCCCACAGCTCCACCACAACCTTCATCATGCCAAACAGCAATGTGCATGTGCGGGCCTTTTGGTGGCGGCATGGCGACCCCATGCCCGGCTTCCCTTGGTGGCCGTGGCCGGAGACTGTTAGGACACCTGGCATAAATTGGCAAGTCAGAAATATAGGCGGCGTTTCGTTTAATTACGCCGCAGGCGATTTCCCCGAAACCCTGGCGGTGGGCAGAGGCAGCACCGTCAACTTCCGTCTGCGTGTGGACAGGCATTTGGCGCCTCGCACCGCGGATTTTGTGGGGCAGTGGCTGCGCAACGGCGCGGCCCATGGCGCAACCTTTCCAATTGCGCTGTCCCACGCGGGATTTGCCGATGTTGACCTTCGCATACCTTCCGTAACCGCCGCCGCGGCAGGGGATTATTCCCTGCGTGTCGCAACCGTTGTAAACGGCATCACAACCCATGTGGACACCAGCGGCGCAGCGGCGCTGTCTGTTGTGGGAGAGGCAGAGGGAGCCGATATATGGCCCGGACTGCCGGAGCTTCCGCCGCTGCCCGCTGTAAATCCCATGCCCACACCCAGGCCAAATTTGGCTTTTGCGCCCCCGGGCGCAGCAACTGTAACAGGCAGAGCCGCCCTGCCGGCGGCACCCGCCCATAATCACGATATGGTCACGCACAGCCCGGACGGCGTCAGCGCGGTTTTGCAAATTATGCCCGGCACAAGCGAAGTGCGGCTGTATGGCAGGACGCTGGACGCCCTGATTGACAGCAACACCACCCTTTTTGTGGCGGGCGGCCTGGTATGGACCGTGATGCCGCCTGATTTTTTGGCACATCTGCGCTATCTGGGCGGCAACTTCATAGGCCCAAGCGGCGGCACCTTCAATATCGGCATAAACGAGACCCGGGGCGGCGCAACGCTGGTTACGGCGCAAATAGACATCACAACAACAATAAACGGCCAAACACGCCCCCTGACAGATTTTGGCGTGCCATATTCGCTGGCTGTAGAGCTTTGGGATTTTGGCATGGCCGGCGTAAACCCAAACCACATCACCGTTTTGCACGAAAACAGCAGGCTGCCCGGTCACTTAAACACACAAACCGGCGTGCTTAGCTTTAGCACCACGGCCACAGGCAGCTTTGATGTGAATTATATCATCAATTGACGGAAAGGGCGGGATTTTTCGGTGAAAACAATGTTTATGGGTTTTGCCGTGCCGCCGGGGGTCTTTGGCCTGGCGGCGGACTGAACCGTAGGGCGGGGCTTGCCCCCGCCGCGCTATGGACAGGCGCCCTACGACGCTCTCATCATAATTTCGTCCAATTCCCTTTCGCACAGGCTTTCCTTGTCCAGCAGGGCCGATGCGATATTTTCCAGCGTATGGAAGTTTTTCTTCACAAGGGCCAATGCGGCGTCATACAGTCTGTTTATATGTAGGCGATACTCTTTGTGCTTGTCATCTTCGGAAAGCTCCGCCAATCCGGCGGTGCTGCTCATGCCATATTTTGACACATAATCCTTGATGATATGGTTGACCCGCTGTATATCATTGGAGGCCCCTGTTGTGATATTTTCCGGGCCAAAGACGGCCTCTTCCGCGGCGCGCCCCGCCAACAGGGAAATGGCCTGGCTTTCCAGCTCCTGCTTTGTAAAATACATCTTGTCCGGCGGCAGATTGACACAAAAGCCCGCCGCGCCCTTGGTAGAGGGAATGATGGTGATTTTGGGGACGCTGTGCGCAGGCAGCAACAGCTTTGTAGCCAGCGCGTGGCCGCCCTCGTGATAGGCCGTGATGCGCCGCTCTTTGTCCTTGATGGCGCTGCGGTCTTTTTTTTCGCTGCCCGCTATGATGGTGTAATATGCCGTGTCTATGTCCTTTTGGCCAATTTCACCGGCGCCGTTTTTGGCGGCGCTTATGGCGGCCTCGTTAAGCAGATTTTCCAGCATGGCGCCGCTGAAATACACGGTTTGGCGCGCCAATTCCTCCATATCAACGCCGCGCCCAATGGGCTTGTTCATGGCATGTGTGTTTAGGATATTTTTGCGGCCCATTAAATCGGGCAGACCAATTTCAATTTGCCTGTCAAAGCGGCCGGGGCGCAAAAGCGCCTCATCCAGCGTATCCAGGCGGTTTGTGGCGGCAATTACAACAATGCCCTCGCCGCTGGAAAAGCCCGACATTTCAGCCAGCAGGGCATTAAGGGTCTGGTCACGCTCGTCATTGCCGCCGGTGTTGCCGCTTGTGCGTGTTTTGCCCACGGCGTCAATCTCATCAATAAAAATCACGGCCCGTCCCGCCGCCCGCGCCTTTTTAAACAGCTCGCGCACGCGCCCGGCCCCAACGCCCACATACATCTGCACAAAATCCGACCCGCTGGTGGCAAAAAACGGCACGCCCGCCTCCCCTGCAATGGCCTTGGCCATCAGCGTTTTGCCCGTGCCCGGCGGCCCGTAAAAGATGATGCCCCGCGGCATACGCGCGCCATACTTTGCGTATTTTTCGGGATTTTTGATAAAGTCCACCACATCCTGCACAGATTCCTTTGCCTCATCATTGCCCGCCACATGGCAAAAGCCTACATTTACGGCATTTTCGTCAGCGGCGGTCACATTTAGGGACATGGCGCTTTTGCCTGATGCCCTGCCAAACATCCGTATGATAAACACAAACATCACCACGAAAAACACAATGGGCAAAACCGAGGACATCACGCCGCCCACCGAAAAGTTTGCCCCTTCGGACACCTCAATGCCCATCAGCAGCAGCTTTTCCTTCAGTGTGGGATTTCTGGGATTGCTGGTTTCATAAGCCGCCTCCGACCCCTGCGTATAAAAACGCAAAACGGGCGCCTCGTTTAAAATAACGCGCGTCACCTGCCCACCTTCCGCCATGGCCATAAATTCGGCATATGGCACAAACTCCGCCGCCTCGCCCGTATTTTCAAAATATATGAAAAATGCGGCCAATGCAATGGCAAATATGCATAAAGCCCCAATTATCTTGCCCTTCTTCGATTTCATGCAATCTCCTCCCAAATTTGTTCTATGTATATTACGGCATTTCGCCGCAAAATTGGTATGGCGAAAATATGGGAAGGCGAGTTGACACCTCCCCCCGGCATATGTTATGCTGTAATCATCAAAATAGCATAAATCGAAAAATCCAAACTTGGCTGATGCTCTCGCTGCCATTGTTTGGATTTTTTCCGATTATATGCCTTTAAATTTGGGGTTTTCCTTGTTGCGGGATTAAGCGCCCCCCAATCCCTGCGCTGCGCGGCGTGATACTCGCGCTGCTCGCGCTTTGACCGCTTGTTTAGCGGTATGAATTTCTGCTTCATTGCAACACCTCTTTCAATATATTCCCCTCCTCTGGAGGGGTGGGCTTCAGCCCGGGGTGGTTATGCCCTATGTCATAACATCAAGCATCATGCCCGTACCATCAAAGCCCACGGGCGCCATATTTACAGATTGCAGCAAATCCGCCATCATCTCGCTTTGCAGCCTCATTTGCTCCATGGCGTTGTCCAGCACCCTAATGCTGATTTCATTCATTAAATTGGCTTGCGCCATCTGCGTCGAAAGCCTCGCAATTCCCATAACATCCATGTAAAACACCTCCTATGCCCATTATATCATATCGTCATATTTTGCGCAAGTCTTAATAATCAAAATTTCCACAGCCATCGCGTCCCCCATTTGCCCGCTTTTTATGGCATAATCCGTCTCCAGGCAAGCCTCAAGAGCAGCAAGCATTGCCGCGCGGGAAAAGCCGCGGCTGCCTTCGATAAATTCGCTCACGGCAAAGGGGTGCAGGGCCAGCTTTGCGGCGATGTCCTTTTGGGACATTTTGGCGGCCAGATGGGCGCATTGCAAATAAAACCTAAACTGCCGGGCCAGCATGGTCAACACCATCAGCGGGCTTTCCTTTGCGGCAATCAAATTGGCATACAGCACCGCCGCACGTTTCGCGTCCTTGCTGCCAATGGCCCGCATCAAATCAAAAATTTTGGCCTCCAGGGATTTTGTGCATACCGCGTCCACATCGGCATTGGTGATTTCGCCGTGCAGCTTATAGGCCGCCAGCTTTGCGATTTCATTGTGCAGCAGCGACATATCGGCGGCGGTATTGCGCAGCAGATAGATGGCCGTGTGCTTTGGCAGCTTTGCGCCCAATGATGCGCACAATTTCACGGCCCAATTGGCCAAATCCGCCTCTTTGGGGGTTTTGGCCTCCATGACGGCGCCGTGCTTGCTAACGGCCTTATACAGCCGCCCGCGCTTGTCCACATCATCTTCGGCAAAGATGATAACGGTGCTTTCGGGGATGTCCGCTACAAAATTTGTCATACTTTCAGAATCATCCTTGCGGCCGCCTTGAAACAAACCGCTGTCCTGCACAATGACAAGGCGGCGCTGTGCCAAAAAAGGCATGGTTTCGGCGGCTTCCATGATGCGCGCCGCCGGGTGGAGCTTGCCCGAAAAAATCTCCATGTTCATCTCCCGCGCCTCTTTGGGCAGGGCCGCGTCAATCAGGCTTTGGCGCCAGCGTCCGGACAGAAAGGCCTCCGGGCCGAAGAAAAGATAACAGCGTGCAAAATTGCCGGTTTTTATGTGATTCGCCAATTCTTTCATTGCTTCACCTCATTAAGATTGCCTGCACAACCGGCCATGTCGACTAAAGATTCCGACTAACTCGGCGGGTTAAACGACTTGTAGTCGTTACTTCAGCAGGGTTTACCCTGCATCCCCTGTCAAACAAAAGACCCGTTATGGATTCAACATTGTGCGTACCTGCAAACTGCGCCCGTCGCTGCGCACCAGTATCGCGCCATATGTGGCCGTATTATAAAACGGCACGCCATGGTCATACAGGCGGCGCGTCACGGACGGATGCGGATGGCCAAACATATTGTTGCGCCCGGCGGAAATTATGGCCAGGCGCGGGTTCACGGCTTGCACAAAGGCGTCCGATGTGGATGTGCGGCTGCCGTGATGGGCCGCCAGCAAAATGTCGGCGTCAATACCGCCGCCCCGCACCACAAGATATTCTTCCGCGGCCGCATAAATATCCCCCGGCAGCAATATGGAATTGTTACCATGCACCAGACGCAGCACCAGCGAATTGTTGTTGGCGCCCCTAAAAGTTTGCCGCTGATATGGAAACAGCGCGTAAAGCCGCATATCATGAAAATGCAGCACTTCCCCCGCCGAAATATAGCTTACCGGCGTATTTGTGGCAGCCGCTGCGGCCCGCATGGCCTGATACATATAATATTCTTCGTCGCTGTTGGCCGCGGCCAAAATCAAATGCTCCACACGTCCCGCATAAATGGCCTCTACCAGCCCCAGGGTGTGGTCTCTGTGGTTGTGGCTGGCGATGGCGGTGGCTTGGCCAATTCCCCGATAGCTAAGATATGGCAAAAGCGTGAAGGTGCCCACATTTTCGCCCACCTCGCGGCCAAAGGTCCCGCCGCCGTCAATGATAACGGCAGAGCCGCCCCGGGAAACCACGGTGGATTTGCCCTGGCCAATGTCCAAAAAGGTGATGTTGATATATGGATTGAGGCGCGCCGCCGCAAAAGAGGCCGAAAAGCCCAGAAGCACAGCCATTGCCGCAATACCCAGCCTGGGCGCCGCATTTTTGCCCATGTGCATAATCGCAATGAAGGCAATTATGGCGCCAATGCCGATTATCACAACGGCGACGCCGGGCCGCCCCGTTATTATTGTAGCATATGGCAGGCGCAATGACCAGCCTATTACAAAATCGTAAATTGTGAGCAAAATCCACAGCGGAAAGGCCAGAATTTGCGCCGCGAGAAGGCCCACGGCGCCGAATATGCCGATTATGGCAATCGCAAAGCCCAGCACAATCACAAAAAAGACGCTGGGCAGCAAAATGAAGTTGACCAGGGGCGACACGGGCGAAACCTCATAGAAAAACCAGGCGTTGACGATGAAATAGGCGGCATTTGCGGCAATTGTGCCCGCCAGATATTTTTTTGCGTACCAGCTGTTTATAAACGGCGCAACGCGGCGAAACCTTGCGGCCAGCATGGCCAGGGCCTTGTCCACAGGCGGCGTGCCCAAAGAAAGGGCCAGCACAACGGAAAACGAATATATAAAACCGGGGTCGAAAAGATACAGCGGCTGAAAAAGCAGCAGGGCGACGGCGGCGATGGATATTGACGTGGATGTATCGCCCTCATAGCCCAGCAGGCCCGATATCACAAGGGCTATGCCCATTATGGCAGCGCGCACCGCGGCCACCCCCGCACCCGTCAGTATTGTGAAAAGCACGATGAAGA
>JAITMW010000073.1 GCA_031277155.1 Clostridiales bacterium
CAAGGGGCTGCGCAAAATACAGCCGCAAGCAGATTGATTCGCTGATAGAATATGCGAAAACCTACAGGGCCAAGGGCCTGGCGTGGATTTCGCTGACGGAAAGCGGCGAGATGAAGACGACCATATCGAAATTCTTTGACGAGGCCAAGCTGCAAGAAATCATTGCGGCCATGGGCGGCCAAAATGGTGATTTGCTGCTGTTTTGCGCCGATAAAGACAATATCGTATTTGATGCCCTGGGCAATTTGCGCTGTGAAATTGCCCGCCGTGAAGATTTGGCCGGCCCTGATATTTTCAAGCCCCTGTGGATTGTGGAATTTCCGCTGCTTATCTGGGACGAGGACGACGGGCGGTATTACGCCAACCACCATCCCTTCACGGCCCCCATGGATGAGGATTTTCATCTGCTTGCGGAGGCTCCCGAAAAGGTCCGCAGCAAACAGCATGACCTTGTAATCAACGGCAACGAGGCCGGCGGCGGCAGCATACGTATACACCGCCAGGACATGCAGGAGAAGATGTTTGAAATTTTAAGCTATACAGCAGAGCAGGCCCACCAAAACTTCAGCCACCTAATGGAAGCCCTGAAATATGGCGCGCCGCCCCACGGCGGCATCGCCCTGGGTTTTGACAGGCTGGTGATGCTGATGTGCGGCACATTAAACATCCGTGACGTCATCGCCTTTCCAAAGCAGCAGGACGGCGCCTGCCCAATGACGGGCGCACCAAATGAGGTCTTCCCGCAGCAGCTTGCAGAGCTGAAAATCAGGCTGGACACGTAGGGGCGGCGTTATGCCGCCCCGTCAATAACCACCCCGGGCTAAAGCCCACCCCTCCAGAGGAGGGGAATAACCACCCCGGCGCGGCCACCAATTTCCGTAGGGGCGGCGTTATGCCGCCCCTACGTATACAAAAGGCCCCGCAGCATCACGGGGCCTTTTTGGCATACTTGCTTGACCGAAAAGCCGATAGGAACACGGAGGGTAGCCCGACCTGCGGCCTCGGCCTAGCTGTAGTAATGCTTAGCAATACCACAAAACACGCAATTATTGGCAGTCGGCGGATTTTCCCGTTTGCATCCCGCGCAATTCCAATTGCTTAAAGCTTGTGCAGTAGGCATGGGTTCGCCTGTGGCGGCGCTTTGAATTCCCTCACTGATTAATCTGTGCATATGCGACGGATTTCTGCAATGGACGGTATATTTGGCATGTTGGGCATAAAGCACTATTGCATCCTTCTTCACAAAGTCAATATGCGTTATCTGATTGAAGTACAGGCGAAATTCTTGCGGCGAAGATAGGTTGGATGTCATGCCTGTGCCCATGGCGCCGCAATCATAGACATACACTTTTGTATTTGACCTCGCCGAATATAAATATACCAGATAAACGGTAAGAGACCATGTAATCATAATTATTACCCAAAGAAAAATTATCATTGCGGTGTTTCGTCCCATAATATTAGTGACACTGAGATTCCTAATCACAAAAATCCAAAAAATGCTATACGCAATCCCGCCAATCAAGAAAATTACCACCCATTTGCCATACTTGCCCCCATTGTCCCACGCCAACAATTTTGCTTCCATAGATATCACTCCCGGTTTATGTATTTTTGCAGATAGTATTGGGTCTGCTTTGGAGTCCCTATTTGTCATCCCAAGCCCCTCCTTCGTCAGGGCAAGCTCCGCGAAAAATCTCGGTTTTGAGGCCCTTCGCTGTGCTCAGGGTGACAGTCTCAAGATAGACCCATTGCAGGGTGACAGTCTCCGGATAGACCCATTGTATGTACATACATTATACATCCCCCCCCTGCTGTCAAGGGAAAATTTTCCGCGGCAGCGCAAAACTATCCGTACAAAAAGAGGGCGGCATGACGCCGCCCCTACGAATGATAATCGTTTATGAATGATAATCGTTTATTGATGCAAACACCCAATCAAGCCCTGCGCAGCTTCCATTCCAGGGCTTCGTTGATTACCGCGATAATGGCCGCAAGGCCCAGCAGTATGGGAAAAAGGGCCTCCAGGGAGATGCGCGCCAAAATTTGCCCCATCAGCAGCGCAAATGTGGCGCTGCCCACGCCCGCCGCCGCAATTTGATAGCCCACCAGCTTTGAGAGCATATTGGGGGCAAAGCGTATGGAGCTTTCGTGCATCAGGCACGGGAAGATGGGGGCTATGCCCAGGCCCGTCAGGGCCATGCCCAGGACGCTGTTGGAGAAGACAAGGATGAGGATGCCCACGGCCGCGATAAAAATACCTATGCGCATTATGGCCATATTGCCCAGCCTTGCCGCGGCAAATCCGAAGATAAAGCGGCCCGCCATGATGCATATAAAGTATACGGCGGGAAAGACCCCTGCGGCCTCTATGGAAAGCCCGCGGGATTCAATTAAAATGCTGCTGACCCACAATGCCACAGAGCCTTCGATGCCCACAAGGGCAAAAAAGGCCAGCATTTGCAAAAAGCCGTATCTTCCCGCCGACAGATAGCAGCCTTCCTTGGCGTTTTGCCGGGCATCCTTGGCATTTTGGCGATTTTGCTTTTCTCCAAGCCGCCAGACGCCTTTGGCCATGCTGATTATCACAAAAACCGCCACAACCGCCTGTATTGACGCAATTGTAACATAGCCGCCCCGCCAGCTGCCAAGCATAATCATCCGGGCCATGATGATGGGGCCTATGGCCGCGCCCATGCCCCAAAAGCAGTGCATCCAATTCATATATCGCGAGGAAAAATGCTTGGACATATAGTCGTTTAGGCTGATATCAATAAGGCCGGAGCCGCAGCCCACAAATATTGTAATAAGGGCCAGCACCATGAAGTTTGGCGCAATTGAATACACAAAAAAGGCCGTTACAAAAAGAAGCAGCCCAAGCAAATTCATCTTGTCTGTGCTGATATATTTGGATATGCGGCTGTTTTGGCTTGAAACCAGCACATAAAACGTCCCGGACACAAGGGACAATATGCCCAGGGCCTCCAGAGGCATCCCCATTTCTTCGCGGATGATGGGCCACGCCAGGCCCAGCGCGCCGTCCGGCAGGCCCAGGGCAATATAGCTGAGATATATGGCCGCAAGCAGCATAAAGGTTCTTGCGGCCATTTTGGGATTTTGCCTGTCACTCATGATAATCAAAGGCCACGCGGTCGGTTAGATATTCCTTCACGACGGCCCCGGCGGCCCTGTGGTCAGCATTGTCCTTATAGGCCAAAAATCCGGCCTCGTCCGCAAAACAGGCATCCAGCATAACATCCTTGGTGCTGTAGGAAAGCTGATTGATATGCACCTTGATGTGGGCAATTTCCGGCACAAGGCCTTTAAGACCCTCCAGCGCGGCCTTCACCTTTTGGGCATTGGCCGCGTTTTCGGCGTCGGTGCCGCCCTGTTTGAAATTCCACATTACCACATGTCTAAACATTGCAATCCCCCTTAATCTGCTCGTGTTAATTCCGTGGTCATGGAATACATCCATGTATCCATTGTTAAAGTCAAGTCATTGCCTGTCATAACAACATCAAAGCCTATAAACAACAATGCTTCCCCTGTGTCGTCAAGGTCAAGAAACAGCTGCGCATCCCTAATTTCCCAGCAGCTTGTTTGGTCGGGGCCATAGTCATCTGTGGCCAAGAAAGTGCCATCGGCAAAAAATGTTATATAGGCGTTGTATGGCGCCTCGACAATTTCTTCAAATGTTTCGCCCAAAAAGTCATCATGATATGATAACGTAATACGCACGGCGCGCCATCTGCCCAGCAGCGCCTCTTCATCAATGGGCATCCTGCCGATATGCACCGTTTGTGTTTCGCCGTCCCAATTTACGGGCATCTGTGTAATTTGCTCTATAATGCGCGCGGGCAAAAAGGTGCGGCCGTCCATGATAAAGGGCTGCATATCTTCGGCAAGCTCCAGGGTTGCGCCGTTTATCATAATATTAACGCCATAGAAAATTTCGCGCATAACGCCTGCGCCTGTACCGGCTGCCACCATTACAGCGGAAGACAGCACCATGGCCGCCACAAAGCCTATCACAAAGCCTTTTGCACGCTCTTTTGTTTTCTTAATCAAGAAGCAAAACCTCCCCCATGTTATCGCTTTTCTATCAAAAACTTAATAGAAGTTTTGGAATTGCCCTCGATTTCAAGCTGCGAAAAGGCGGGCACGCATATCAGGTCAATGCCATTGGGCGCCACATAGCCGCGGGCGATGGCGATGGATTTTACCGCCTGATTTACGGCGGCGGCACCTATGGTGATAATCTCTACAGGTTCGTTGTTGCGAACGACGGCGGCTATGGCTCCCGCCACAGATTTTGGCACAGAATTTGCTGAGACCTTAAGTGTTTCCATAAATTTCCTCCTTAGCTGTGAAATATATTGCCTTCGTGATTATTATAATGCTATAATACAAAAAAAATCCAAAAATGTAAAGGGGGAATTTGCAATGGTGCCTCTGCGCAAACCCGCGCCGCTAAAAGCCGGGGACAAGGTGGCTTTGGTTGCCCCTTCGGGGCCGCTTTTGCATCCCGCGCGGCTGGAATTTGCCATAAAATACCTGAAGAGCCTGGGGCTTTCGCCTGTGGCGGGCGAAAGCTGTACGGCGCGGCATGGCTATTTGGCGGGCGCCGACCATTTACGCGCCGCGGATATAAATCGTGCCTTTGGTGATGCCGAAATCAGGGGCATCTTTTGCATACGCGGCGGATATGGCGCGGCGCGGATTTTGGATGCGGTTGATTATCAGTCAATTCGGGGCAATCCCAAGTTTTTTTGCGGTTACAGCGATGTGACGGCCCTGCATACGGCCATCAATCAAAAGGCGGGCCTTATGACATTTCATACGCCAATGTTGTGCGAGGCGGGCTTTTGCAAGGCTGATGCCTATACCCTGGAATATTTTGAGCAATTTATGTTTCAAGAGGCAATTAATGTCAATTTTCGCAATCCGCCCGGGCGTGTATGGCAATTTATAACGGGCGGCCGCGCCCAAGGCCCGCTTTGCGGCGGCAATTTGGCTGTAATTGCAAGCCTGATGGCCACGGCCTACGAGCTTGACACCAGGGGCAAAATCATTTTTCTTGAGGACATAGGCGAAGAGCCGTATAAAATCGACAGAATGTTAAACCAGCTGCGTATGGCGGGCAAATTTGACCATGCCGCCGGCATTGTCTTCGGCGATTTTGCCGATTGCAAGCCGGAAAATCCCGCAAATTCCCTGTCCATTCCCGAAGTCATTGGGGGCCTGCGCCTAAAAATCCCCGCATTGTATAATTTTGCCTGCGGCCACTGTGCCCCAACAGCATCTCTGCCCTTGGGTGCTGTCGTGACGCTGGATTCTTTCACAAATTCTTTTAAAGTCGCGCAATTATAAGCAGTCCGCCGAAAGCGACCTGCAAATTTTGATTTTTCTAGCATTTTAATGTTTACTTTTGCGGATAATATTGATATAATACTATTTGGGTAAGCTTAAACTAAAACCAGATGGAGGAAGACTTATGAAGCCCAAAAACAACGAAAGCAACGCACCGGCACAGGACGCGCCAGCAAAGAGTTATCTGGCAGAAAAATGTTCTACTTTTGGGGATAATATGCGTATCGCCCGTAAAGAAAGAGGTTTTACATCAGAGGCGCTGGGAAGATTTCTTGGCATTTCAACGGCCTATGTGGGCCTTATCGAAAGGGGCGAGCGTTGTCCCAGCCTTGAAACTTTCCTGAAGATTTGCGACTTTTTCGGAGAATCCTACGAGGCTATGTTCATACCAAAAGGCACTTTGTCTGTAAAGGAGAAAAAAGCGGCCGCCGGCAGCGCCTCCGAAAAAAGCCAGGTAGCACGCAAACAAAGAATGATTGCAGGCATGTTAAGCACCTTTGATGCTGAAGAATTGGACCACATCATAGGTGTCATCAAAAGCTTCAAAAATTTTAGCCATAAAGTCCGCGTCAACTACCAAGACACAGAAGCCGCTGAAGAAGTATCCTTTTCAAGCGATGACGTAATAGATTTGGCGTAATCGCGTCTCATCGCAGGGCGCAACGTCTTCGGCGCGCCGAGGACGTTGCGCCCTGCTATATCGCCACCGGTATCTTTATTTTGAATGGATGGGGATTATAATCCTCCAGCGCAAAATCATCCACCGTAAATTCATAAAAGTTTGTCACATCAGGATTTATCACAAGCCCGGGTGCCGACCGCGGCTCTTTTTCAATAAGCTCTTTCACAATATCCACATGCCTGTCATAAATATGCGCATCCGCAATTACATGCACCAGCTCTCCAGCTTTCAGGCCGCTGACCTGCGCAAACATATGCAAAAGCAACGCATATCCACACACATTCCAATTATTGGCTGTTAAAAAATCCGCCGACCGCTGGTTTAATATGCCGTTAAGCACGCCGTTTTTTACATTGTATGTCATGCTGTAGGCGCAGGGATACAGCGACATGGCGTGCAGGTCCTCAAAATTATAAATGCTGGTCATTATGCGGCGTGAAGCGGGATTATTTTTTAGGTCATACAGCACCCTGTCAACTTGGTCAAATTCGCCTTCGGTGTATCTATGCTTTATACCCAGCTGATATCCATATGCTTTGCCTATGGTGCCCTTTTCATCCGCCCAAGCATCCCAAATTCGAGAATTAAGCCGGCTCACCTGATTTGACTTTTTCTGCCATATCCACAAAATCTCGTCAACGCAGCTTTTGATGGGCAATCGCCGAAGTGTGAGCGCAGGGAACTCTCGCGCTAAGTCATAGCGATTTACAATACCAAACTGCTTTATCGTATGCGCCACAGAGCCATCGTCCCAGCGCGTGCGCACACTGTGGCCCGTGTCCCAGCTTCCGTTTTCCAAAATGTCCTTGCAGTTTTCGATAAAAATCTTGTCTGCGTATGCCATAATTTTCCTCCTCGGTGTTTTGGGCTTGGGACGCGGGCGAGCGCAGCTCGCCCCTACAAGTATCGCAATGTGATATCGTCCTTATGCGGCAAGCCTGTAGGGGCGACTTGTAGTCGCCCGGGAGCGGGCGGCCACAGGCCGCCCCTACATTGCCGACGTTGTTTATGCGTTTCAGGGGCATACAGGTTTTTGTAGGGGCGAGCTGCGCTCGCCCGCATCCCAAGGCGATAACCTTCTTCTACCTATACAATTTCACCTTGGCCGCCGCATATTTCGCAAAATCATTATGGGGGTCCTGGCTTAAAGACCTGTCAAAAAGCCTTTGCGCATCGCCATATCTGCCCTTGTTAAAGCGCATTACGCCACGGGTATAATTTATGGCGGAGCGCGTGCGGCGTCTTGCCAGCTGAAACAGGATGTGGACAAATCCCAGCATCACAAGGCTTAGGCCAATAAGCGTGATATAAAAATCATTGAAAAACAGGCTAAAACCCAGCCAAATTATGCCCAGCACCGCCAGCTGCACGCGCAGCATGACAGGCCCATAGGGCAGGACAGGCTGCCCCACTGTTTTGTGCATATTTACGGGCGAAGCCGGCGCTTGCTCGTCATACTCCCGCGCCTCCATCAATTCTTTAATCTCCGCGCGGCGCACGCTTTCGGGCTTTTTGCGCGGCTTGGGTATGCCTGCGGTGTTTTTTATCACTCTAAAATCAGATATTTCGTCGCCCTTTAGCTTAAACATGATATGCACGGGCTTTGGCAGCGGTTTGCCTTTGTCGCTGCGCACTTTGGTTGAGATATTGAGCAGATAATATTCGTTTTGGCGGTACAAATCGCAGGGATTTAACACAATGAGATTGCGCGAAAAATCGTAAGTGATGATGGTATTGATGATATATCCATCCGTCTGGGTCACATTCATCGAGTGCTTTGTGACAGATTCCGGGTCCAGCGGCGTGTTAAAGCGGATATACCAATACACCGCGCCGTTTGGCTCCGTGATATTCGTGGTGATTTTTTTCTTTAAGTCGGGATTGCTCACCATCATCTTGATATTGTCGCCGTCCATCTTGGCCTTCTCCATGGCCTCAAATTTTTCCCTCATCGCAAATCCCTCGCAATCTCGGCCTATTGCCAATCATCCCTTGCCGTGATATTGATTATATTTCTCATCAACCATCTCCGCCGTCACCGTATTAAAGATTGATATGGTGCAAATGGCGGCACGACGAAAATATTCCTTGGCATTTTCCGTGTCGCCCTCGCCCTCATAAATCAGCCCCAAATAATAAGCAGAATCCGCCAAATTCTCCCTTTTTGACAATGCAGTCCGAAAGCTTTCCTTTGCGGCCTCCATATCGCCCTGCTTGTAATATACTTGTCCGACATTGTCCCATGCGGCGCCGTGGTTGGAATCGCTATCCATGGCCAGGCGCGAAATTTCGATTGCCTTGTCAAATTGCCCTTGGGTGAAATACAGATATCCCAAAGTGGTCAGCACCCCGGCGTTGATATATTCGTGCTTGGCGCGTATGCCCTCCAGCACCTCTATTGCCTTTTGTGCATCCCCCGACAGCCAATGGCAGCTGGCCAGTGTCGTTAGCGCGTTGCGCTCGTCCACAATTGTATTTGACAGCTTTTGCGCTTTTTCCAGCAGGTCAAAGGCGGCATTGGCATCTTTTTCCTCTTGCACGGCAATTAAGGCCAGATGTATATAGGCCGACGGGCTTTTTGTCCCCGCGGCCACGGCTTTTTGCAAAAAGGTCTTGGCTCGCGCCCTGTGGCCCATCACATAAAAGTAATTGCCGCGCACAGCCCATATTGAGCGGCGATTGAGCCAATAAAACGCGGCGACAA
>JAITMW010000101.1 GCA_031277155.1 Clostridiales bacterium
AACCATAAGGGAAGCAACCGGCGGCTTTGGCCCCGCGTTTATCGCTACAGTTATCATGAGCGCAATCGCCATTGTGATAACAATATTATCATATATTTCGCGAAGAAAAATGGCTTCGCGGCAAAATTCAGGAGGTGCCAATCATGAATAATCCAAACCATATCCGCCCCTACGGCGACACTTTGAGCGACGGCAAGGTGCAGCTTTCCTTCACATTGCCCGTGCCAAACGATGCCAAAGGGCGCGAGGCCGCCAAAATTATGGGCAAAAAGATGGGCATGATAGACCCCGCCGTGGCACATTCTGCCGCGCTGGACGCGGGCTTTAGCTTCTATGTGGTATATGGCGCGGTAAGCCATGATGTGAACTATGGCGCCATACAGGTTGCCGCCCCCGTGGCGCAAGCCATGTCCATGGACGAGGTTTCGCGATATATCCGTGATAATATCGGCCGCAAGGTGGTTATCGTCGGGGCCTCGACAGGCACGGACGCGCACACGGTGGGCATTGACGCCATCATGAACATGAAGGGCTTTGCGGGGCATTATGGCCTGGAGCGTTATGATATGATTGAGGCGCACAATTTGGGCAGCCAGGTAAGCAATGAGGATTTCATCGCCAAGGCTGTGGAGCTTAACGCCGATGTGCTGCTGGTGGGCCAAACCGTGACGCAAAAGGACATACACATAGCCAATTTGACGCAGCTGGTGGAGATGCTGGAGGCCGAGGGCCTGCGCCACAAGGTGATTTTGATATGCGGCGGCGCGCGTATCACGGCAGAGCTGGCGAAAGAGCTGGGGTATGACGCGGGCTTTGGCAAAGAGAGCTATGCGGGGGATGTGGCCACCTTTGCCGTGCAGGAGATGGCGCGGCGCGGCATAAAATAAGGAGGGTGTGGCATGGACATTAAAAATATCACAGAGAAATTGGCGGGCGCAAAGGGCAGCATAACCATGTGCGCCGACGGTTTTATTGACGAGGTATGGGAGATTGTGGATACTCGCGCATCTGTGGTGGAATATAGGCTGCTGGACAGGATGAAGCAGTTTTCGCAGCGCATTGACAGCGCCGGAGCCGGCGGCATTGGGCTGGAGCTTATCAAAAAGCGCCGCGCTTTTGGCGGCTTTACGGCCAATATCGGCCATGCGGCGGCGGCATTGGGCGTGGATGTGACAATGGTGGGCCTTTATGGCAAGGACAAGCCCGACCCGCTGTTTGAGCCTTTGGCACAGATGTCCAATTTGATTTCATTGGGGGATTCTGCCACAACCCATGTGCTGGAATTTTCTGACGGCAAAATTTTGATGACGGATATGGAGGCAATGCTTACCATGTCATGGGAGCGCATTGTGGCCGCCGCGGGCATGGGCGGGCCGGCCAACTTGTTGAAAAATTCTGACATCATCGGTGTTGGGTATTGGTCTTTGCTGCCCGCTTTTGACGACATTGTGACGCAAATTTGCGCCATCCTGCCAAAAGACGGCAAGGTGCGCCGCTTTTTCTTTGATTTTGCCGATGTGCGCAAAAGGGATGAGGCTTCTCTGGTTTACAGTCTGGAGATTCTCAAAAAGCACAATGCGGACTTTCCCATGACACTAAGCGTCAATGAGCATGAGGCGGTTGTACTGTTTGGGCTGTACAATGAGACTGTGGACGACGCAGGAGGGCCGCTGACTGAAAAAATCGAGACAGTGCGTGAAAAAATTGGTCTGGACGAATTGGTAATACATACGCCGCAATATGCGGCGGCGGCGTCAAAAAGCGGCGGCGCTGCGATGGTATCGCAAATTTTTGTAGAAAAGCCCATAAGAACCGCCGGCGCAGGGGATACCTTTAACGGAGGGTATATCGCGGGCATTTTGGCCGGGCTTGATGTGGCACAGCGCCTACATGTGGCCAGCGCGGCCGTGACATATTTTTTAAACAACGGTTTTCCGCCAAGAATCGAAGATTTGTTTTAGAGGGTGTGGATCCTTGGGGCGGGCGACCAAAGGTCGCCCCTACAAAGGACTTTTTGGCGCGGGCGGTTTTGTAGGGGCGAGCTGCGCTCGCCCGCATACAAGGCATATACACCATATCTGCGTTTGTATTTGTGTCGGCGCCTGGATAACGGGCGAGCAAAGCTCGCCCCTACGAGGGACTTGTTTGGCATAAAACATCTCGTAGGGGCGAGCTTTGCTCGCCCGCTTGTAAGGCGAATTTTTTTAGCGCGACAGGCACAATATATTGTCCGCAAACATATGATGAAGAGCAGTGTTTTACAAGACACGGCTCTTTTTTAAATTCAGCTCTCCCACAATTAATGTACATAATACAGCAACAACGACAACGCGTATTATGTGGGAGGTACAGCATGGGGAATTCTCCTAAAAGACAAAAGAAAGGCGCCAAAAAGCAAGAGCATGGGGGCGCCGGAGCGGGCTCTTTTCCTCAGCCCCTTTCACCCGAAGATGAAAGATGCTACATGAGTCTTTACAAATCCGGGGACAAAAACCAAAAAAAGCTGGCCAAAGACATGCTGGTGGAGCATAACCTGCGCCTGGTTGCCCATATCGTCAAAAAATACAACCACCCCGACACGGAAGACCTAATCTCCATAGGCACAATTGGCCTGATAAAGGGCATCGAGCATTTCGATAGCGAAAGAAAAACAAAGCTGGCCACCTTTTGCTGCCGATGTATTGAAAATGCTATTCTGCGCTGTGTGACACGGCAATATTGCCAAAGGCGCCTTTTAAGAAAATATGTACAGTGTCGTCTCTGACGACAACGCTCTCGACAATCCTCCTTAGCAATTGCAACTTGCTTTCATGGCGGGCAAGCTCTGCCATCCTCGGAAAATCCATTATCACCCGCTTTGCCTTGCTTATATCAGCCGCTTCGTCCTCACGGCGCTTGCTTTCCCGGCACATCGCATCAAGACGGCTTTGCGCTTCATCCCTTTCGCCGCCAAGAATCTCAATATCCCTGTAAATGGCCTGTTTAGCGCCGTCCGGCGCATCCCGCAGATTCAAAGCCTGGCCTTGTATGTCCGCTTCTATTTGAGACAGGCGCTTTTTTAGGGCCGCCTGTTCATCTTTCGCACCTCGGTGTCTCATCTGCAAGGCTTTTTTAATGCCAAGAAGCTCGTCATACAGCGCATCTTCCTGTTTGTCCATGCCGCATATCTGCCCAATCACAAAATTGTCCAATTCATAGCCCTTTACATTGGGCGAGCTTTCGCAGCCGCCTTTTTTGCGATATTTCACATCGCAGACATAGCGAAATCTCAAAGAGCCATCGGGATTGTACCGACCCCCTTCTGTCCGCACAAACATGGGGCCGCCGCAGTCGACACAGCGCACAAGGCCCGACAGCAGCGCCTTTGATGACCCTTTGGGTCTGGCGGTATGGTTTTTGGAAATGTCAGCAATAAGGCCCTGCGCCTTTATCCAGTCCGCGCCGCTTATAATGCCCCTATGCTTGCCAACCGACACCACCCAATCCTTTATATCCCGCCGCAGCATCCTCTGGGTGTACTTTGGGTCCAGCGCCTTTGAATCACGGTCAATTTCCTTAAATTGTTCAGTCTTATTGTAGGCCATAATGCCGCGCGCGCCGTCAAAGTCCTCGGCATCCGCCCAAACGGTGATGCCAAAGGACATAAAATAGCCCCGCATATCAGCATCCGCAACAGCATATACAGGGTTTTGCAAAATATTCTTTACAGCCACAGGCGTAAAGCTGTTGCCCGTGCCTGTTTTATGCCCCTCGTCATTAAGCCTTGCGGCCGTGCCTTTCAGCGAGCTTGTTTGCAAAAACAGCTCAAACAGCCTTTTCACAGCCCTCTGCCCTTCCTCAACAGGCGCAAGATGATTAACTCTGGTTTTCCTGCCATTTACGGCCGTCGTTTCTTTTTGCGAGCGATAGCCCAGGGGGCATTTGCCCCCAAGCCAGCGGCCCTCCTTGGCAAGCTCGTACATATTGTCGGCGATGCGCTCCGCAATGATGTCCCGTTCAAATTCCGCAATGGCACTTAGCATGGATATCATTATTTTCCCTGTTTTCGAGCTTGTGTCCAGCTCTCTGTCGCTGACGGAGACAAAGGCCACGCCCTTTTGCTGCATCTGCTGCACAAGATTAAGCAAATCCACTGTGCGCCGCGAAATACGGTCAATTTTATAGCATATCACAGCCTTAATTTTGTCGGCTTCAATATCTTTCAGCATCGCTCTGTATCTGGGCCTGTCGGCATAAAAGCCGCTTTTACCCTCGTCCTCATATATCAAAATATCCCCCTCTGCAGCATCAAAATGAGAGCGGGCAAGGGAAGCGCACCTCTCTTTTTGAATTTCAATGCCCTTGCCGCTTTCGGTGATTTTGGATTTTCTTACATAGATGGCAACCCGCCTGTCGTCCGCGGCAACTCTCTCTTTTTTTCGTGCCATATGCCCACCGCCTCATTAGACCTGCGCCAAAGTCCCTGTCCGTGTCATTCTGAGCGAAGCGAAGAATCTTGACGCTGGAGATCCTTCGCTGCGCTCAGGATGACGGGTAACGGCTTGGCAACTCTCTCTCTTCTTCGTGCCATATGCCCACCGCCTCATTTGCCATTTACAGTATATGAAGCCAATCCCGCCATAAATTCTTGTTGATTTTATGGATTTGCCATGTTATAATTAAGCCGTAAACTAAGGCAAATTTATGTTAAGGAGGGATAATTTTGAAAAAAGTTATTAACGCCCCACAAGATGTTGTGTCCGAAATGATTCAGGGAATGGTGCTTGCCTATCCCGATTATCTCCGCAAGGTTGATGCCGCGGATGTTATCGTCAGGGCCAAGGCCAAGCAGGGCAAGGTCGCCCTTATCAGCGGCGGCGGCTCCGGTCACGAGCCTTCCCACGCCGGCTTTGTCGGCCATGGCATGTTGGACGCCGGTGTTTGCGGCGCCGTTTTCACCTCTCCAACCCCGGACGCTGTTTTTGAGGCTATCAAAGCAGTGAAGACCGACGCAGGCGTATTGTTGATTATCAAAAACTATACGGGCGACGTGATGAATTTTGAAATGGCCATGGAAATGGCCGAAGCGGAAGGCATCAAAGTAGACAAGGTGGTTATTGACGACGACGTTGCTGTGCAAGACAGCACATGGACCGTGGGCAGACGCGGAATTGCCGGGACTGTCCTGTTACATAAAATTGCGGGCGCAAAGGCCGAAGAAGGCGCCGACTTGGCCGAAGTGAAGGCCGTCGCCGAAAAGGTCATCGCCAATGTGCGCTCTATGGGCATGGCTTTGACGCCCTGTATTATCCCCGAGGCCGGCAAGCCCGGATTCGAGCTGGGCGAAAATGAAATGGAAGTTGGCCTTGGCATCCACGGCGAGCCAGGCATCAGAAGAGAGGCCATCAAGCCCGCCGACGCAATTGTTCAAGAGCTTGTGGACAAGATTTTGGCCGATATGCCTTTGGCATCCGGAGACGAGGTCTGCTTGCTGGTGAACGGCCTTGGCGGCACGCCTCTGATGGAGCTGTTTATTGTCAACAAAAAGGCAAACGCCATCCTGACAGACAAAGGCGTGAAGATTTTCAAGACAATTGTGGGCGAATATATGACAGCCATCGAAATGGCAGGATTTTCCGTCACGGTGCTTAAGCTGGATGATGAGCTAAAGCAACTGCTGACCGCAAAGGCCGACACACCGGCATATGTAACAAGTTAAGGAGCAGACATATGAATGTAAACGACACGATAGCGTTAATGAAACTTATTGCCCAAGACATCGAGGCAAATAAGGAGTATTTAACACAGCTGGACACGGCCATCGGCGATGCCGACCATGGAATTAACCTTTCCCGCGGCTTTGCCGCTGTTTTGAAAAAGCTGGACGAGGCCTCTTTTTCGGCCCCCGGTGATGTCCTTAAGGCCACGGCCATGACCCTGATATCCACGGTGGGCGGCGCTTCCGGCCCGTTGTACGGCACATTGTTTCTTAAAATGTCCGGCGAGCTTAAGGCGGATGAAATAACCCTGCCCGATTTCTGCGGCGCCCTTGAAGCGGGCATACAGGGCGTCATGGCAAGGGGCAGGTCGGCAAAAGGCGAAAAAACCATGCTGGATGTGCTGATACCCGTGCTTGACAGCCTTAAAGAATCCGCCCAGGCGGGGCTTTCCGCAAAAGACGCCTTTGACAAGGCCGCCCTGGCAGCGCAAGAAGGCTGCGAATACACAAAAACAATCATCGCCACCAAAGGCAGGGCGTCATATCTGGGCGAAAGAAGCCTGGGGCATATTGACCCGGGCTGCATGTCTTCCTGCCTGATGATAAAGGCCGCGGCCGAATTTTTGGGCGGGAGGCGATAGCATGGTCTCGTTAATCCTTATATCCCACAGCCCAAAAATCGTTGAGGGCATTAAGGACATGCTGGATGAAATGGCAAAGGGCATACCGTTGTTTGTGGCGGGAGGCAATAATGCGGGCGGTCTGGGCTCTGATTATGAGCTTATAAAAGACGCAATGCACAAGGCCCACAGCCCGGACGGCGTCATCATACTTTTTGACCTCGGCTCTTCTTTCATGACAGCCGACACCGTCCTTGATGAAATGGACGATGCCATGAAATCAAATTTTGTCGTCTCTCGGGCGCCCCTTGTCGAAGGTGCCATTGCCGCCGCGATTGAAATCAGCTTTGGCGCAAATTTGGAGGATGTGCAGGCGACGCTGAAGGAAATGGAAATGATGAAATGACCCGGATGGATTCTTCGCTAAGCGGGAGTATGTCGCTTCGCTTCTACTCCCGCTAAGCTCAGAATGACATGGGTGGACGCCTTGAGCGGGAACACACACAAGCTCAGAATGACATGTTTGGAAGAGCCATCACGGGCGGCAAATTGCCGCCCCTACGGACTGTCATCCTGAGCTTGCGAAGGATCTCTACATGACCAAAGAGCGCGTCACATCAATGGATTCTTCGCTAAACGGGAGTATGTCGCTTCGCTTCTACTCCCGCTAAGCTCAGAATGACATGTCGCGAAACAAGCCTAATGACATTCAAAAAAATGCTGCACGGGGGCAAACCCGCGCAGCATTTTTTTATTTAATGTAGGTTGTTTCTTATAGGAAGTTTGTAAACACTGCCCCACCGGCAAAACCGCCAGCCAAGCCGCCCAAAAGAGGCATGATTGTGGGAATCCAGCTATAGCCCCAATCCGGGTCTCTTTTGTCCTTAATGGGAAGGATGGCATATGCAATCCTTGGAGAAAGGTCACGGGCCGGGTTAAGAGCATAGCCGGTTGTGCCGCCAAGGGCTGTACCAAGAGCAAGGATTATCCAGGCGATGCCAAGGCCGCCGCCAATTGCTGTGCCCCCTGCGTCCGGAGAGGCAACAAGGGCGCCCATAATTGCGAAAACAAGAACGAATGTAGCGATAAACTCGCTTATGCAGTTGTCGGCTGTGCTGCGAATGGCCGGGCCGGTGCTAAACACGCCAAGTTTTGCGTCTTTGTCGTCGGTAACATTAAAGTGGGTGCGATAGAAAATGTATACAACAATAGCCCCGACAAAGCCGCCGGCCATTTGAGAGCCGATATAAGGCAATACCAAGCCGGCCGGGAAAATACCCGCGGCCCACTGGCCCACTGTTACGGCGGGGTTAAAATGCGCGCCGCTCATAAAGCCAAACATCATAACAGGCACGGCAACGGCGACCATCCAGCCCAAAGTAATTACTGTCCAGCCCGAAGTGTTGTCGTTGGCTTTGGTCTTTTTGAGAATTACATTGGCAACAACCGAATTCCCTAAGAAAACCAGCATCATTGTACCTAAAAATTCACCAAAAAACATATCAAGTGTCATAAAATACCTCCTCGCTTATTCTTAAAGATTTAGGCTTTAGCCCAACCAAATGAACGCTTAACAGCTTCTTTCCAGCCTGCAACAAGGTTGTCGCGTGTCTCGCCGCACATATCGGGGCCAAAGGTCTTATCTACGGTAACATTGCGTCTGATATCCTCTTTGTCGGCATAATAGCCCACAGCAAGGCCGGCCAGATATACGGCGCCAAGGGCGGTGGTTTCAATTACGGCGGGGCGCACAACATCTACGCCAAGAACATCAGATTGGAATTGCATCAGGAAGTTGTTTGCGCAAGCACCGCCGTCAACGCGGATGGCTTTAAGGCTAACGCCGGCATCGGCCTCCATGGCCTTAATTACATCATAGCTTTGATATGCCAAAGACTCGACTGTGGCGCGAATGAAATGCTCTTTTTCAACGCCGCGGGTAAGGCCGACGATGATGCCGCGGGCATATTGGTCCCAATAAGGCGCGCCCAGGCCAACAAAGGCAGGCACCACATAGACGCCGTTTGCGTCGTCCACTTTTGTGGCATATGTTTCTGTAAATGCGGCATTATCAATCATTCTAAGGCCGTCACGCAGCCACTGGATTGCCGCGCCCGCAATAAACACGCTGCCTTCCAGGGCATACTCTACTTTGCCTTCTTCAAGGCCCCAAGCAATTGTGGTCAAAAGGCCGTTTTTGGACTCGACAGCTTTTTCTCCGGTGTTCATGAGGATGAAGCAGCCTGTGCCGTATGTATTCTTTACAAGGCCCTCTTCAAAGCAGCATTGTCCAAACAGAGCGGCTTGCTGGTCTCCGGCGATGCCGGCGATTTTGACTTCTCCGCCCAGCATAGAGGCGTCGGTATTGCCGTAAACATAGCTGGATGGCTTTACATCCGGCAGCATTTTGCGCGGGATGTTAAGCTCTTTAAGAATTTCATCGTCCCAATCCAGGGTATGGATGTTGTAAAGCAGTGTACGGGAAGCGTTGGAATAGTCCGTAACATGGATTTTGCCTTTTGTCAAATTCCATATCAGCCAGCTGTCCACTGTTCCGAAGAGAAGGTCGCCCTTTTCGGCGGCTTCACGGGCTCCCGCGACATTTTCAAGTATCCAGCGAACCTTTGTACCTGAGAAATATGCGTCCACCACAAGGCCCGTCTTTGCTTTGATTTTTTGGTCAAACCCGCTGGCTTTTAAGGTGTCGCAATATTCGGCAGTGCGGCGGCATTGCCAGACGATGGCATTATATACGGGCTTGCCGGTGTTTTTGTCCCAAACCACCGTGGTTTCACGTTGGTTGGTGATGCCGATGGCAGCGATTTCGCTGGCGTCCACATTCAGCTTTGCTTTTGCTTCTGTTGCAACGGATATTTGGCTGGACCAAATTTCCATTGGGTCATGCTCTACCCAGCCTGCCTGAGGATAAATCTGTGTAAATTCCTTTTGGGCAACGCTTTTTACATTGCCGCCTTTGTCAAATAAAATACATCTGGAGCTGGTTGTGCCTTGGTCAAATGCCATTAAATACTGTGCCATACGAACCTCCTTTTGTAGTTTTGCCTTAACAATCGTGCGACATTCATTCCATTTGCCGCGCAACCCCTAAAGCCTTGATTCTTCACCTCGGAACCTCCTTTTAAAAATATTTGGAATGAATTCAATTTCGGTGGAGCCTTTGTACAATAATATTACCTTTATTATAATATTATTTCACAAAAGAAGCAAACAAAATTTTAAGTTTAATGAATTTTCATATATTTTTCAATTTATGGCCTCATTTTTTGTGGAAATTGCCAGTGCGTGTCTGGTGGCAACCATATTTACGCCCGTATCGCAGATGTTTTCTGCCACAATGTCGCCAATGCTCACCGGGGCGTTGATTTCCACGCCAAGCAGCGCCCGCGCAACATCCATCACTTTGCTTTTGGGGATGGGATGCTCTGTTTTTATGGGCAGTCTGCGCAAGGGGCTGCCGATTAGGGTCACGGTGGATGTCACCATGCGTTTTGGGCTTAAACATTCCAATTTGGCATATTCCTCGCCCCTTTTGCAGGTGGCCCCCTGTATATCAACAACCTTGCCCCCTTCAAGGGTAACCTTTATGGCGCAGCCCAGCGGACAGGCGATGCATGTAATTTCCATATGTCTCACTCCTCTAGTGCAATCGTGATTGACCGGGCATCCGGATATTTTTCAAATTCAGCCTTCGTCAGCGTCAGGGTTTCCATTTCGCCCGGGGTAAGTATCAATCGCCTGTGCCGCTTTAGGCGCGTGTCGTCAAAATATACCGCGACATAACGATTTTTAAAGACATTGGACACCCTAAAGCGTATGTCAATTTTGTCCGATACATTGCCCGGGTCAATTGAAGCGGGAACGGCATAGCGCACCCCGCCTTTGGTCGACAGTGTAATACCGCCGTCGGGCCGCGGCCGCTTGCCCCGCACATATTCTGCGGCGTTTTTGCCGGCCTGCTCGCTTTCAGCTGATACAAAATCTACCAAATCATGAACATGCAGGGTGTTGCCGCAGGCAAAAATTCCTTCGACGCTTGTTTGCAGGCTTTCGTCCACCACAGGGCCCCCTGTAATGTTCGACAGCGCAATGCCGGCGTTTCTTGACAGCTCGTTATCGGGGATAAGGCCCACGGAAAGCAGCAAGGTGTCGCAGGAAATGTCTTCTTCGGTGCCCGGTATGGGTTTTAAATTTTCATCAACCCGCGCAATTGTAACCCCCGTCAGGCGTTCGCCGCCTTTAATTTGGGTCACGGTGTGGGATAGCTTCAGGGGTATGCCAAAGTCGTCCAGGCATTGGACGATGTTGCGCTTTAATCCGCCGGAATATGGCATAAGCTCTACAACAGCCTTTACCGCGGCACCTTCAAATGTCATGCGCCTGGCCATTATCAGGCCGATATCGCCGGAGCCAAGCACAACCACCTCTTTGCCGGGCACAAAGCCGTCTATATTCACAAATTTTTGGGCCGTTCCGGCGGCATAAATGCCCACGGGCCGCCTGCCCGGGATATTTATGGCCCCTCGGGGGCGCTCTCTGCATCCCATGGCCAAAATTACGGCCTCGGCCTTGATTTCCAACAGGCCGTCCCGATTTACGGCCATCACCTTTTTGTCCCGGGTGATGTCCAGCACCATGGTGTTCAGCAGATAAGGGATTTTTGCCTGTTTTACCCGTTCTTCATAGCGGGCGGCATATTCGGGCCCCGTAAGCTCCTCTTTAAAGACATGTAGGCCAAACCCGTTGTGGATGCACTGGTTTAATATCCCGCCCAGATATTGCTCTCTTTCAAGGATGATAATATTTTCGATGCCGGCGTCTTTTGCGCCCAAGGCCGCCGCCAGTCCCGCCGGGCCGCCGCCGATGATTACGATATCAACTTTTTTCATCTGCCGGACCTCCTGTATGCTTTGCAAATCCTGATTTATTTGGATTGACAAGGACATTTGACTGCCCGCCCGATTTTGTCACTTCCATAAGATTTATGCCACATTCGTCGGCAACAATATGCAAAAGCCGCATCCAGCAAAATCCGCCCTGGCAACGCCCCATCCCCGCCCGTGTTCTGCGCTTGATGGCATCCAGGCTGTTGACCCCTAAAGGCGAACGCAGGGCAGCAATAATTTCGGCTTTAGAAACGGATTCGCAGCGGCAAATGATTTGGCCATAATCAGGATTTTCCGCAATGGCGGCTTTGCGCTGCTCCGCTGTCATGCTTTGAAAAGGACGAATCCCCTTTCGGTTGGGTTCAAAATCATCTTTTTTGACGGCGCCAAGGCGTTTTACAACCATCTCGGCGGCTGTAAGGCCAATAGCCGGGGCGGCCGTAAGGCCGGGGGAATCTATGCCGCATAAATTCACAAGGCCGGGCACATCGGGTGCTTCTTCTATGATAAATTCGTCCTCTTCGTGCCAAGAGCGCAGCCCGGAAAATGAGGTTATGATTTTTGAAGTGGGCAGATGCTTCAGCAATGTGGCGCTTTGTGTTAAAACTTCGTCCAGGCCGTCTTTGGTGGTAGAGACATCATCTTTATCGTCAATATCGTGCGAGGTGGGACCCAGCAGCAGATTTCCGTCAGCAGTAGGGGTAACAAGCACGCCCTTGCCCATTTTGGTTGGCAGCTGAAAAATTGTGTGCTTCACCATGGCGCCCTCTGATTTGTCCAGCAGGCAATATTCGCCGCGGCGGGGCACTATGGTCATCTTATGCGCGCTTAACATATTGTTAATTTCGTCGGAATGAACCCCGGCCGCATTTACAACAATCCGCGCTTTGACAATGCCGCGGGTGGTTTGTATGCAAAAATGGTCTTCTTCTTTGCTTACGCCTTCAACACGGCAGTCCAGCATAAATTCGGTGCCGTTTTGGGCGGCGTTTTCACACAGGGCAATAACCATTTCGTAAGGGCTTGTAATGCCGGCGGAAGGCGCCAGCATGGCGGCACAGGCATCGCTGTGCAAATTTGGTTCAAGGTCATGCAGCTCGTTATTGCGGACTATGCGCAGGTTTCTAAGCCCGTTGGTCACGCCGCGAACCATCAGACGCTCTAGGGCGGGCAAATCCGCCTCGTTTTTAATAATAACTAAAGCGCCGTTTTGCTTAAAGGGGAAATCCAGCTGGCTGGCCAGCTCGTCAAACATCTGCCGACCCAGCATATTGTACTTTGCCTTTAATGTGCCGGGAACGGGGTCATATCCTGCGTGTACCAGCCCGCTGTTGGCTTTAGAGCTGCCCATTGCCACATCGGAATCCTTTTCAAGCACGACGGCCTTTATGGCATAGCGTGACAGCTCTCGGGCTACAGATGCGCCGATTACCCCAGCCCCTACAATAGCAACATCGTACATCTTTTCACTCCTCAGAATCCTTTTGTTATCATTATAAATCTTGGCGCAAAATTTGTCAATATATCTTATTTTGAAATTTATGCCTAATATTTCAAAAAGTTCATATCATGTCATAAGGGATTGCATGTTTAAACAAGCCATCATTCATCATCCGACAGACCCAAAAATTATGCGGCAAATCAGCAAGGACATCGCGATATTCCACAGCATGGCGGCCGTGGAATATATGGACAGCCAAAACCTGTGCCATGAGCAAAAGCTGCGCCTGATTGACAGCCTTGTTAAAGAGTTGCCTGTGTCACACAAACCTAAATAGCAAATGAAATACGTATGCACCTGCGCGCCACAAAAAAGCATAACAGCGATGTGTCCATACACGATTCCATCGGCAGCGACAAAGAGGGCAACAGCATCACCTTGGAAGACAGGCTGGCCGATGACAGCGAAAATTTGCCGGATATTGTGGCCTTGAAAATTCAGGTGAAGTTTCTCTATGACAGGCTGCGGGATACGCTGACCAAGAGGGAAAGGGAAATTGTGGAAATGCGTTATGGCCTGCGCAGCGGCAAAGAGGTGACCCAAAGGGAGATTGGCGAAATGCTTAACATTTCGCGCAGCTATGTGTCCCGTATTGAAAAAAAGGCCCTGGAAAAGCTGTTGGATGAGTTTAAAAAGAGCGAGGAAAAAGCGTGCCCTCAGTACAATTGAGGGCACGCCGTTTTTTTGGCATGTGTGTCATGTCGAAATATAGATGATATTGACAAATTAAACAGATTGTGTTATTATTTGGGAAAGGTGGGGCATCATTTTTGAAAGGAGGATGCTTTGTGAAGCATATTTCAGGCGGACTTATGGCGCGCGAGGGCCAAGACTTGGCAAATCACTCCAGGAATGTTTCCGAATTGGCAAGCAAGTTTGGCAAAAAGAATGGTATGGCAAATATCATGCATATGGCGGGGCTTTTGCACGATTTGGGCAAGGCGAGGCCCGAATTTCAGGCTTATTTAAAGGACTCTGTCGCCGGCAGGGATGTGCGCAGAGGCAAGGTGCGCCATAGCATTTATGGTGCCAAGCGGGCGTTTGTTGATTTAGAAAATGCCCCTCTTTTAGCAGAAATTTTAGGAAATATTATTGGGGCGCACCACGGGGCATTGTATGACAATTTGTCTCCCGATGGCGATACGCCATTGCTGGACAGGCTGTTTGAAACAGATTTGCTGCCGCATATGCCCGGCGGTCCCGCCGCAGACATCCATGCTCTCGAAGCAGAATTCAAAGATATCTTTGATAAAATACATGACGATGACAAGTTGTTTGGCCTTACTATGCTCATAAAGCTGGCTTTTTCATGCTTGGTTGATGCAGACAGGCTTGATGCATATTTGCACGAAAGTAATGCAAGCCACACCGAAAAATTGCCAAACTGGGGCGGTATGCTCGCTTTTTTGCTGGAATACTTGGGCGGCAAGGCCGTCACATCGGAAATAGCGGCTTTTCGCCAAAAAGTCTCCGATGCTTGCGGCAAAGCGGGGCCAAGAAATAGGGGCATATATAAGCTTGAAGTGCCTACGGGCGGCGGCAAAACCCTTGCGAGCCTGCGTTTTGCCTTAACCCACGCAAAAGAGCATGGGATGGACAGGATTATTTACATAATTCCATATTTATCTATTTTAAGCCAGACAGCCAAGGAAATACGCAAG
>JAITMW010000102.1 GCA_031277155.1 Clostridiales bacterium
CAAGTGGCATAAATTTCGCTGGAGGCGACGTTTTTGATGTAATCCCGAAAGGGCAGATAATAATTTTGGGCTTTGGCGTCGGGCGCGCCGTCGTGGACGACAATGGTCTCCGGCACCACAACCCGGTCCAGCACCACAAAGCCGGTGGGCGGCGGCAGAGGCTTTACGGCATCTTCGGGATGTTTTTCGGGATATTCGTAATACAGCGTGTGGTGGTCAATTGTAATGGCCTCGGCCTCCTGCTGCGCCGCAATTTCCCCGGGAAATAACGGGCAGCTTTGCAATGCCAGCGTATTTGGCAAAATCTGTATATTGTTGATTGTAAGCGGCGCAAAGCCATCGGCGGCCACAAGGATGTCATATTGGGCATAGGGCATGGGGCTGCCGGGCACGAGAGAATAGTCCAGCGGCGGCGTAGGAAGCTCTATTTCCGGTGTTTGGCCGCTGCCGTCTGTGGCAATCTCCTCAATTTGCGTCCGGCTTCCGTTTTGGGTCCTAAAAATTGAAATTTTCGCGTCGGGCACAGGGCGCGCCCTGTCGTTTTGCGTTGCGGCAAATTGCAGCCGGCCTTTGTCCACCTGATTTGCAAATACTGTGCGCATAATATACCTCCAAATGTCTTATGGGATAGTATATTATCGCGGATTCATCGCCGTGCCCATTTTTCGCACACATTATATCCCTCCCTTTTCCAGCGGGAAAAAACAATGCCCACATTGCATCTGTGGCTTGGGTGGAAAAAGCGGCAATTGGCGCAGGATGCGCCGTAATAATGCAGATGTGCGACAATGGCATCCAAACGGGCATCTTCCTGGCCTTTGTCAATATCCGGGACGGATGTTTGGGCTTGGGCTTGCGGCGCTTGGTCGGTCTGCGCGCTTTTGACATCCTGCTTTGCGGCTGTGCGCCTCTGACGCCGCGATTTTTCCAGAAGGGCATCAATAAATTCCAGATTGCGCAGACGAACCTTGGCGTTATAATCCGCAACCACCTCATTTGCAAGGCGACGGTATTTCGGCTGATTTTTTATTTCCGGCGGACTGTCTTGCAATTTTTGGATGAAATCCCGCTTGGTCGGCAGGCTCAGCCCGTCGAAATATGCCCGCAAATCTTGCAGGCGCACCTGAGAATTATGATGCTTTACTTGTCGGTTATATTCCTTTATGCACTCGTTAAGAAATTTCCTGAATTTGGGATAATTTTTTATCTCGTCCGTGGGATTGTTGCGCAAATTGCCGATGAAAACCTGCTTTGACGGCAAGTCCAGCGAATAAAAATAATATCGCAGCTCGTTTAACTTTTGGTCAAAATTTTTCAGGGTAAAATGGGCGGCGTTATAATTTGCGTCTTGATAATTGACATACGCTGCAACGGTTTGGTAGGTATAATGCACCTCCTGCGGCGAAACACCGGGGATTGGCACGCCATTTTCCGCGGAAGAATTTACCGCCGCGGCAATGTAAGGCAATGCCCTTTCATAATCGCCATAGGCGTGGAAAAAGAGCTTGCCCAGCTCGTACAGGGCTTGCAAATTGCCCCTGTTGGCGGCCCGCCTAAACCAAAATTCGGCAGATTTCACGTCCTTGTCGATGCCGAGGCCGGCGGCATAGGCATATCCCAGCGAAATCATCGCGTCCACACTGCCGCGCGCCGCGGCCACCTGGTTTCTTTTGGCATTGGCAACCAGGCGCCCATATGTGCCAATGGGCTGGCCAAAGGTTCTGTCCAGATTCCGCTGGGCCGAAGTGTCACCCTTGTTGGCGCGTATGGTTAATTCATTGATTCTGCTCATATTCATCCCCCCGGCGCGTTTTTTGCAAGATGCCATGGGCCACAAAATCCACCAATTGGTCAATCATGGCTTCGTCCGGCTCCGATTCGTCAAAGACAAAGCATTTCAGGGTGACAAAGCTGTGTATGCCCATAAGGGCGTAGGATATCAGCACGGGGTCAAAGTCGCGCACTTCGCCGCTTTGCTGGGCTTTTTTTATTTCGCGCACATATCCGGCCGAAAATCTTTCGTAATATCTTTTAAAGCTTTCGGCGTCTACAAATTGGGATTGCCACACAATGCGAAACAGCCCAAAATGCTCTTTAACAAACAAGAAAAAGACGCGTATGGATATGCGCTCTTGCTCTATCATCGAGGCATCGGGCATCTCCTGCCTTGCCTGGCGTATGGCATATCGCAGCTTCCGTCCCAATTCGTCCATCAAATATAAAAACACGCTGCTTTTGTCCGGGAAATAATTGTAAAAGGTGCCTGTGGCAACCTGGGCACGCTGTGTTATGTCGTGAATTTCAGTGGCATAGAAGCCGTTGATGGAAAAGAGGTGTTCGGCGGCATCACAAATCTTCTTTAACGTAATTTCGCCGCGTTTTGTCTTTGGCAATTTGACATAATCCATTTGTACACCTCATCATAAAAACGTGCAATCACTCTTGATTATACATGATTCGACGCTCTCAATCAAGCCGTTGAAGCATTTCGTCATAATGTCTATATTATCAAAGATATCGCACACAAAATTGTTAAAATTTTTGTGAAATTTTTGTTGATTGCGGGCGGCATCTATGATATGATACATAATATGAAACATGAATCATAATTCATATTCCTGAATGTGCGAAAGGCGGCGATTCTTTGGAAAATATTATTTTGCGGACAGAAGATTTGTCCATCCAATTTGGGGCATTAAAGGCCGTAAACAATGTCACCGTGTCCATAGAGGAGGACAAATTTACGTCCATATTGGGCCCAAACGGTGCCGGCAAAACGACCTTTTTTAACCTAATCAGCGGGCGGTATAAGCCTTCCGGCGGCAAGGTATTCTTTAAAGGCAAGGATATTACGGGGATGACGCCGCAACAGTGCATACATGCGGGCATGGGGCGCAGTTTCCAGCTGACAAATGTCTTTCCCGCGCTGTCCGTCCATGAAAATGTGCGGCTTTCGGTGCAATCTGCCGCGAAAGTCGGCTTTAGCAGGCTGTTTAAAGATTATAGGCAATACACCGATATTTACGAAGAAACCAACCGCATCTTAGAGCGCATATTGCTTAACGACAAGCCCTATGTAAAAGCGGGGGACCTGTCCCACGGCGAGCAACGCAAATTAGAGCTTGGGATGGTGCTGGCCCAAAAGCCCGAGGTGCTGCTGCTGGATGAACCAACGGCAGGCATGAGCGTCGAGGAAGTGCCCGTGATGATAGACTTGCTGAAAACCATCAAAGAGGCGGGGGAAACCACAATTGTGCTGATAGAACACAAGATGAATATGGTAAAGGCCCTTAGCGACGTGATTATCGTGCTGGTAAACGGCGAATTGCTGTGCGAGGGAGACCCCGAAACCGTGTCCAATAACCCCGACGTTATGGCGGCATATCTGGGAGGTGGTGTAATCAATGTCACTACTTAAAGTGTCCGATTTGGTGTCATACATAGGCCTGTTTACAATTTTAGAGGGCGTTGATATGGAAATTATGCCCGGCGAGGCCGTGGCCATTTTGGGCCGCAACGGCGCCGGCAAAACCACGCTTTTGCGCACTGTTATGGGCTTGGTGAAGACGCGCAGCGGCAGCATTGTGTTTGACGGCGAATCCCTTGTGGGCAAGGC
>JAITMW010000123.1 GCA_031277155.1 Clostridiales bacterium
AACCCTCCGACGGCGCGCCTATAACCGTGCCATCCCAGGATATGGTTTTGGGGATTTATTATTTGACAATCGCAAAAGACAATGAGCCCGGCGAAGGCAAGGTTTTTAAAGACGAAGACGAGGCCTTGATTGCTTATGACAGCAAGAATGTCACTTTGCACAGCAAAATCAAGGTTCGGCGCGAAATGGAAATTGATGGCGCGCGCCACAGCCGCATTGTGGAAACCACGGTTGGCCGCATAATTTTTAACGAGGCCATTCCGCAGAATTTGGGCATTGTGGACCGTTCCACGCCCGAGGGCGCGCTTAGCTATGAAATCGATTTTGTCTGCGACAAAAAGGCATTGCAGGGGATTATTGACCGTTGCATAAGCCGCTTAGGCTTTACGGAAACGGCCGTTGTCCTTGATAAAATAAAGGATTTGGGCTTTAAATTCTCCACACGGGGGGCTTTGACCGTGTCCGTTTCTGACATGGAAATTCCCGTGGACAAGGCCGATATTATCGCCAAGGCGGAGCTTGACGTGGAAAATGTTACCAAAATGTTCCGCAGGGGCCTTATGACCAATGAGGAGCGCCACGAAAGGGTTATATCCATTTGGAACGAGGCCAATGACATCATCGCCGACCAACTTATTGAAGGTTTGGGAGAATTTAACAATATCCAAATGATGGCCACCTCGGGCGCCAGAGGCTCCAGGGCACAAATTAAACAGCTGGCGGGCATGCGCGGCCTGATGGTTTCCCCCTCGGGTGATATTATCGAGCTTCCGATTAAATCCAATTTCCGTGAGGGCCTGTCTGTTTTGGAATATTTCCTGTCCGCCCACGGCGCGCGCAAAACCCTGTCCGACACGGCCCTGAAAACCGCCGATTCCGGATATCTGACGCGCCGCCTGGTGGATGTTTCGCAAGATATCATCATCCGTGAGGACGACTGTGTCGGCGACGATGCCGACAAGCCCGGCATGTGGGTGACAGCCTTTACGGACAAAGCCATAGAGGGCAGCGACAGCTATGAGGTGATTGAATCCCTGCGCGACAGGATTGTGGGGCGTTGGTCCATCAACGAGGTGCTGCATCCCGAAACCGGCGAAGTGCTGGCGGAGGCCGACAGCATGATTTCTCCCGATGCCGCCGCCGCCATAGAGGCCGCCGGGGTGCAAAGCCTGTATATCCGTACAATCCTCACATGCCGCTGCAAAATCGGCCTGTGTTCCAAATGCTATGGCGCAAATATGGCCAGCGGCCGCCCTGTGCGCACAGGCGAGGCCGTGGGCATCATTGCCGCGCAATCCATCGGAGAGCCGGGCACGCAGCTGACAATGCGCAATTTCCATACGGGCGGCATTGCCTCCAATGAAGATATCACCCAGGGCCTGCCCCGTGTTGAAGAGCTTTTTGAGGCCAGAAAGCCCAAGGGCCTGGCCATCATTGCCGAATTTGGCGGCATTGTGGGCATTTCGGACAACAAAAAGAAGCGCGAGGTCATCATTACGAATCAGCAGACCGGCGATGTGAAGGAATATCTCATCCCTTATGGCTCGCGCATTTGCGTGGCCGGCGGCGATATTGTCGAGGCCGGCGACGAAATTACGGAAGGCAGCGTATATCCCCACGACATCTTGAAAATCAAGGGCCTGCGCGGTGTGCAGGACTATATGCTGCAAGAGGTGCAGAGGGTATATCGTCTTCAGGGCGTGGACATCAATGACAAGCATATCGAGGTTATTGTGCGCCAGATGCTGAAGCGCGTCCGCGTGGAAGAAAACGGGGATTCCAGCTTCCTGCCCGGCAGCCTGATTGACTGGCTGGACTTTGAAGAAAAAAACGCCGACCTTGTGCGCCGGGGTCTTACCCCTGCCGCCGGCAGCCGCGTGCTGCTGGGCATTACAAAGGCCTCGCTGGCCACGGACAGCTTCCTATCGGCCGCCAGCTTCCAAGAGACCACCAGGGTGCTGACCGAGGCAGCCATCAAAGGCAAGGTTGACCCGCTGATTGGCCTGAAAGAAAATGTCATCATTGGCAAGCTGATACCCGCGGGCACCGGTATGCCGCTGTATCGCAACATTGATGTGGTGGGCGAGGGCGAAGGCCCCGCCAGATATGGCTATACGGAATACAGCGAGGGCGGCAAGGCCGCAGACGCGCCCGAATCTACGGAATTGACGGAAGAAGATGTGGCGCCGCCTATGGAAAGCGTGGTCGCGGCCACCGAATATAACGAGTAAAACTCAATGGCAGGGGCGGCATATGCGGCCCCTGCCATTTATTGGTGATATTATGAAACTTGATTTTGAGGCGATGATAGGCGGCAAATTGGCGGAAAAGCTGGCAAAGGCGGGCATTGTTTTGCCCACGGAAATACAGCGGGCCGCCATCCCCGTCATCATGGCAAATCGGGATTTGATAGCCCAGTCGCCCACGGGCACGGGCAAGACGCTGGCATATCTTTTGCCCATCGCGGCACGCATAAATCCGGAAATTAGGGCCGCGCAGGCCGTGATTGTCGCGCCCACATACGAGCTTGCCGCACAAATTGCCAGGGTTGCGGGGGGCCTGATGGATGACGGGTTGGACGTGGCCCTGCTGATAGGTTCTGGGGGCAAGGCGCGTCAGCTGGAGGCGCTGAAGAAAAAGCCGCGCATTGTCGTGGGCTCCATAGGCCGCATTTTGGAATTTATTGCCGAAAAAAAGCTGAGTGTGCATCATGTGAAAACGCTGGTGTTTGACGAGGCCGACAGGCTGTTTGACGGCGAAAATATGACGAATATCGAGAGGCTGATAAAATCCACCTTAAGAGAGCGCCAAATTTTGCTGTTTTCGGCAAAAATTCCCATGGGGACGCGCAATTTGGCCACGCCCCTCATGAAGGAGCCGAAAATATTGATGCCCGACACCGATTTGCCCAAAAATATCAGCCATTTTTATATCATCGCTGCCAATTTACGAGAGAAATTTGAGATTTTGCGCAGGCTGGTACACGCCAAAAATATGTCTGCCGCCGTGGTTTTCATCAACAGGCCCTTTGCCGTGGAAAAAACGGCGGAGCGCCTTAATTTCCACAAATTGTCCGCGCGTCCCCTGTATGGCGCGGCGGACAAGCTGCGGCGAAGGCAGGCCCTGGACGACTTTCGCGCGGGGCGCGCAAGGCTTTTGGTGGCCAGCGACATAGGTGCCCGGGGCCTGGATATCCACGGTCTTGCCCATGTGATAAACCTGGATTTGCCCGACGGCGCGTCCGCTTATCTGCATCGGGCCGGGCGCTGCGGCAGGATGGGCGCGGACGGCCGGGTATATTCCATTGTCACCGCCGGCGAGGCGGCCAAATTGGACAAAATTGCAAGAAAATTGGGCATAGAGATTAAACAGCTGCGGAGGTGAGCGCATGAATAAGGCCCTTATTGAAAAATTGATGCCCATAACCGCCGAAGAAGAGCGGGTTTTGGAAAGCGGCGAGATAGACCCGGCAATTTATACGGAAAACACGGATTTTGTGATTGACAGCCGCAAGCTGCTATCCGCCAGCAAGCTGATTGAAATCCGCCGCCACACGCGCTTTGTGCATTTTCCGAAGCATCGCCATAATTACATAGAGGTTGTGTACATGTGCCAGGGCGAGACGACGCATGTGGTCAATGACGAATCCATACGGCTGGAAGAGGGCGACCTGCTTTTCCTCAGCCAGCGGGCGGTGCATGAGATTTTGCCGGCGCGAAAAGAGGACATAGCCATCAATTTTATCATACTGCCGGAATTTTTCGAGCAAATGTATGCCATGCTGGAAGAGGAGAAAAGCCTCCTTTCGGAGTTTATAATCGGCTGCCTGTTTCAGCGGCACAGCAATTACAACTATCTGTATTTTAATGTGGCGGGCGTGCTGCCCATACAAAATTTGGTAGAGATTTTGGTATATTATGTCTCCGGAGAGCATACAGACCAGAGCCTGCTGGCCATAAAGCAGCGCACAATGGCGCTTTTGCTGGTACAGCTGATGCATTTTGCGGACAAAATGCGCACCAGCCAGGACGGCACAAGCGTGGACAGCCTGGCGGTGGCCGTGCTGAAATATATTGACGCAAAGTATAAAGACGCCACCCTGACAGAATTTGCGGCCATGCAAAATTATGACATGGCGTGGGTCAGCAAGGAAATAAAGCGGCAAATTGGCAAAACTTTTAAGGAGCTGCTTCATGAAAAGCGCATGTCGCTGGCCATATATCTGCTGGTGCATACAAAAATTTCCATTGCCGAGCTGATGGAAATCATCGGCTATGAAAATTCCAGCTTCTTCCACAAAAAGTTTAAGGGGCGATATGGCATGTCGCCCAAAGAATATAGGCAAAAATCGCGCGCTTAGGAGGAAAAGCAAATGTCAAAGAAGCGGCATAAAAAACTGATAGCAGCTATGACCTTAATAATAACAATGTTTTTTATGACAAGCTGCGAAGATGAAATGGCGCGCGGAATCTATGCCGGTGATTATCCTGACCTTTATACGGTTGCAATAAATTCCATGAAGTTGAAGAACTAAAGGAACGCAACAGCTGGAATCAACCCCTTAACCTTGATAATGCTGTCAGGACCGAGATTGTTCGTAGTAAAGGGGATGGGCCGGTAAATGATAGGGCTTTAAGGGATGCTTATAATGCAGCTCTTGGAGAGGATGCTCACAGCAGCGCTTTGACTCGTTCAGTTTTTCTTACCACGGATAACTATGGGCGTTCTGTGTATTCGGTAATGGGAACCCATGCCTCTGGCCGCTTTGCCGTCCTCCTCTTCCAACCCGACCACTCCTTCGACCCAATCTTAGGCGTTATGGAGCTGCATGACTTACAGCGCTATCAAGACGCGCTAAAAGAATTCAAGATACAAAATGGCTGGAATACCACACCGGGTTGAAGCCACCCCTCTAGAGGGGAATAACCACCCCGGCGCTTCGCGCCACCCCTCCACAGGAGGGGAATGGGGCGCTATGGGCATTTTTATGGAATATTTTTGTTTTGCACAAAAACGGTCGGCATATTTCATGAAAATAGTCCTTTTTTTGTGGGCATGTTTATGCTACAATTGTGGAAAGTTCAGTAAATGAGGTGATATTACGGATACTATCAGCGAAATTCGCTTTAAGCAGGCCCAGGCCATATATAAAGAGATTGGCGCCAGCGCCGAGGGGGCGGTTGCGTCGCTGGCGCAAATTCCCATATCCATCCATTGCTGGCAGGGCGATGATGTGTCCGGCTTTGAGGGAGGCGCGCGGTCCGGCGGCGGTCTGGCGGTGACGGGCAACTATCCCGGCCGCGCGCGCAATCACGCGGAATTGATGGAGGACATAGCAAAGGCCCTTTCGCATATTCCCGGAAAGCATCGCCTTAATTTGCACGCAAGCTATGCCATAACAGACGAGAATGTTGACCGCGATGCCCTTGCGCCCAGGCATTTTGCCAAATGGGTGGATTTTGCCAAGGCCCATGGCCTTGGGCTGGACTTTAACCCCACGTATTTTTCGCATCCCAAGGCAGATGTTGCCACGCTTTCCAGCTATGACGAGGACATACGCAAATTTTGGATTGACCATGGCGTGGCCTGCCTTAAGATTGCGGAATATTTTGCGACAGAGCTGGATACATATTCGCTTTTGAATATTTGGATACCCGACGGCACAAAGGACACGCCCGCCGACAGGCAAACCCCGCGCAAATTGCTGAAGGATTCGCTGGATGCGATATTGGCGGCCGATTATGACAGAGACAAGGTGCCGGTGTCTGTGGAATCCAAGGTGTTTGGCATCGGGCTGGAGTCCTTTACGGTGGGCAGCCACGAATTTTATATGAATTATGCCAACCGCCGCGGCATCCTTTGTATGATAGACAACGGGCATTTTCATCCTACGGAGAATGTGGCGGACAAAATTTCGTCTATGCTGGCATTTTTTGACAAGGTGGCACTGCATGTGACGCGGCCCGTGCGATGGGACAGCGACCATGTTGTGCTGTTTGATGATGAAATGCGGGCCATAGCCGCCGAAATTATCAAACATGGCACCCACAGGGTGCTTTTGGGGCTGGATTTTTTTGACGCGGGAATAAACCGCGTTGCCGCCTGGATTTTGGGCGTGCGCGCCGCGCAAAAGGCTCTGTTGTACGCAATTTTAACGCCCCACGAAAAAATGGCGCAGCTGCAACGCCAAGGCAGACAGACAGAGCTGCTGGTGCTGCAAGAAGAGCTGAAAACGCTGCCTTTTGGCGATGTGTGGAATTATTTTTGCCTGATTAACAATGTGGCCCCGGAATCAGACTGGTTTGCGGATATAAAAAAATATGAAAGCGACGTATTGCTGAAACGGAGTTAAAATCAATGCCCGTTGCGGGCATCATATATCATCTGCTGCCACAAATCATACAACTTTTGCGACAAATCCACCGGCATTATCTGGGGGTTTGTAAGGCGGCGATGCTCTTCCCACAGGGTGTTTTGCTCGCGGAGGCTATGCTCGCGAATATCCATGACGGCCGGCGAATTGTAGATGCATCGGCCGTTTTTGATGATGGGCGTAAGCAGGCTGCGGGCGTAATATTTGCCGGGGGCAAGATGCATTTTTTTCCAGGGGGCCTTGGGGTCAAACAGGGTCAGCTTTTTGGTCTCGTCCACGGTTTCGTCAGCCAGGGTGACAAGGTCGGCCTTGATTTTGTGATTCGTGGCGTCGTAAATGCGATAGACCTTCTTTTGACCGGGCACCGTGACCTTTTCGGGATTTTCGGACAGCTTGATTTTTGGGATGATGCGGCCGCCGTCTTCGATAGCGGCCAATTTATATACGCCGCCGAAGGCGGGGC
>JAITMW010000140.1 GCA_031277155.1 Clostridiales bacterium
CATCTGTCATGCCATTCAAAATTTCCATGGCGGCAAACAAGCAAAGGGCGGCATGACTGTAATATTTCGCCCCTTCATCGCAACAGCCGTCATCGCCGTAATCCTTGATGAAGCAATCAAGGCTGTGCGCGGCTTTTTCGCAGATAGCTTTGCGCGTCTCATCCCTTTGCGGCGTGACAGCCGCCGCCAATAACACATTTTGTGTACACCAGGGCGTCCAATTAAGCATGGGCTCGTCACCCCGCCCCATCCACCAAAAATGCTCCGTCAGATAGGGGGTGATGACGCGGTGTGTCAGTTCCGCAAGCAAACGCTCCGTAATGCCGGGTGCCGCGCCCTCAAGGCTATCGCCCAGCAGGCGGCAAATCAACGCCAAAGAGGCTGCCGTCTCACATGCGAATAAATCTAAAACAGGTCGGGCCGGGTTTGGCAGCGGAATTTGCGGCGCATCCCGCACATAGGTGTTATGGGCGGGCAATTGCCAGCCGCTCTCCTCACAGATGGCCCAAAGGGCGTCAGCAATGGCGTTTAAGTATCGACTTTGCCCGCTTACACATTCTGCCATCACCAAATCGTTAAGCAAATGTCGGCGGGCAAAATATTTTTCCTCGAAAGGGGCTCGCCGCCCTGTGCGCGTGAAATCCAGATAGTCCGCGGCGTTTAGGACGGGCCATGGGGACTGCATAGCGGCATTGCCCCGCTCTGTCAGCCTTGCGCATAACTCTCGGGGCAATGCGTCCCAAGCCGCCCTATCGGTTGAGGCGGGAAAAGGAGCGAAGCCGTGCGGTGTTTGATGATATTTGGAAAAATGGGTCGCAAACACAGGCATTCCTCCTAATAGAGCAAAACAGTGCCCGGATTATCGGGCTTTGTCTTATCAAACACCAGCACATTGCCAAATCCAACGCAGCCATTAGCCGTGAAAGTGTCTGTGGGGCTGGCAAATTCCTTGTGCGCTATCACCACAGTATGTTGCATATCGCCTTTGGAGATGGTGACAGCCTCTATTGTTGCCGAATCAAACACAATGCCTTTGAAATTTGAGCGTACAATTTCTTTGGTGACTGCAAAAGGCGTATCATCGCCGGCCCCGTCAAGGGCGATTACTGAAAACACACTGGCAAAGCCCTTTGCGGCCACTTGTGTCTCCAGCCGAACCGTCTCTTCCTCCATATTATAGTGGCGCGAAATTTTGCCGGGCAAAAGGCCGGTTTTGATGGGATGCTCGCTTTTCAAAATCAGCCGCGCTTGATTTTTGTCGCTAAAGTATTTCCAATTATTGCCTTCGCCCATGACTTTTCCTTTATTATTCCACTGGAAATACTGACGATATATGCGATTTTTGTCATCAGAGACATAAAATGTGTCGCAAAGCAGCAAAATATCAGGCTTAATGTGAATTAGGCGGCGGCCCGCGTAAACGCCTTGCTCCATATAGCCCAGATGGGCACCCTCCATGTAGACATAGCCATCACGCTCCGCAAACTTCTGACCAACCGGGCGGCTAAGGTTTTTACATTCCCAGCTGTCCATGCAGGCATAAAGGTCGGTGCCGTCCACTGTGACGGTGTTGTGAGCCCATGGCATTTTATACCAATAGCGCGATTCTTTGGGCACATAGGTATAGCGGCCCGGGTCTATCAAAATATCCTCGCCGCCGTAAAATAGGTCGATATGCAGTTTGTCAGCATGTCCATGGCCCGCGCCCAAGGTGCCGCAATGAAAATGCACAAAGGCGGCGTTGGGAGACCAATCGCTTCGAGAATAAAAGTTGCCGCTGTCAGTCAGGGCATGGGCGGTGCCTTTTGGCTCTATGGGCACAATGGCTTCGTATTCCATTGCCGCGTCATGGCCCAGTGCCCACACGCTGTCAAAATCCAGGTGCGGATAGCCGCCAAATTTCAGCAGACCGTCATTAAACAAATAGGCGCCGATTGAAATTAAATCTCGCTGGTCGATATCATCACTATCACCCATCATAATTTCGTGACCGTTGGGCTTGGCAGCCACCAGCGACGCGCGAAGCATCCCATGTGTTTTTTCAAGAATGACAGGCGGCAAATCCACACCGCAACGTCTGGCGATTATAATTACATCCAGAAAACAGCGCATTACCTCATTGTGATACATCGGGCTTTGCTCCCAATGCACCCCATCGGGATATACCTGAATTTGGGCGGCCCGCGCCAGCCTGTCCAGGCTTTCCGTCACATATTCCGCTGTGCGCGGGGTTGGCGGCAGCATACATCCTGCCAAAAACAGGCCGTGGTTTGCCAAAATGCCCCAGTTGCTCATTAAATTAAAGCTGTTCCACACCGTCATGATAAATTCGGCATGTTCCGCCACAGACCCATGGAATATTGCTTCCACCTCTTGGGTCACGGCGTGGCTGTCTTTCATAAGCTGGTATGCCTTTAGCCAGTTTTCCAGCCTTATGCCTGTTTCTATCGTGCGCCACGCATTTGCCGCCGCCGGGTCCTCCCGCTTAATCGTCCGCACCCAATGGCATAGCTGGCGCACAAAGGCTTTAGGGTATTTTTCATCTCCCGTGACAGCATATGCTTGGCCCATGCAAACCCACGCCCTCATGCGGTTTACTGCAAAAGTCCATTCCGGGTCATCTTCGGGCTGGTGTGTCCAGTCGATATTGCCGTCAAAAGCCACCGGCACATGGGTTTGCTCCATATCCCAGCGCAGGTCAAATAATATGACATTATTTGCCATATTATCCGCCGCATTGATGATATGCGCCATTTCGTCCCCGCAATAGGTTTTAACATATTGCGCGATTTTTTCTTTGTCATCAAAAAAGAATCGTTTATTCATCAAGACCTCCTACCAATATGGCCTCCAATCCGGGCGATGCAGTCGCAGCAATGCCTCCAGATAAAAATAATCGCCCCATGTTAAACATTCGTCAACGCCTTCGGGCGTGCAAGTATTGTATGGGGATTTTTTGCTGTAGGTGCCGTGCAGCAGAAGGCCGTCCGTGTCGCCTGTTGCGGCATAGCCGGTCACCAAGGCCGCCATAAGCTTCCGTGCCACTTTCTCAAGCTCTGCCGCCTTATTTTCATCAACCGAAGCCGCCATCTCCAAAAGCCCGCAGGCCACAATGGCAGAGCTGGAAGAATCTCGCGGCTCGTCACCCTCTGTGAAAATCAAATCCCAATATGGCACCAGGTCATCGGGCAGACGCTCTAAAAAGTATGCCGTAACACGATAAAAAATGTCCAGCCAAACTTGCTCGCCCGTATAGCGATACATCACCGCCGCGCCGTAAACAGCCCAGGCCTGCCCTCGGGCCCAAGAAGAATCATCCGCATAGCCCTGACAGGTTTCGCCTCGCAAAGGCTCACCCGTTTCGGGATTCATGAAAAATGTATGGAATGTGGAATTATCGTCGCGGAAAGAGTTTGCCAGACAAGTTTTCGCGTGGATTGTTGCCTTTTCGGCATATTCTGGATTGCCCGTCTGCTCTGTCGCCCAATATAACAGCGGCAAATTCATCA
>JAITMW010000170.1 GCA_031277155.1 Clostridiales bacterium
GAAACTGGCTGTCCCGCACGATGCGGCGTATCATGCGGGTGTCGGCGGCGGGTATACGATTGTGGTCGTCCATATTCAGCTGGGTCAAGGCGCTGATAAAGATTTTAAATTTTGCCTCGTCGGGGATTTTGCGGGACAATTCCGGGTTAAGGCCGTGTATGCCCTCGATAATCAGCACGGATGCATCGCAAAGTTGCAAAAAATGGCCCTTATATTCGCGTTTGCCTGTCACAAAGTTATATTTTGGCAAATGCACCGTGCCGCCCGCCAGCAGCTCCTGCAAATCCTCGTTAAACTTGGGCACATCAATGGAATACAGCGATTCGAAATTAGGCACGCCAAATTTATCCAGGGGCGTTTTGTCCCGGTCTACGTAATAGTCGTCCAGGGATATTACATGGGGTTTCTGGCCATTGACGCGAAGCTGCACAGCCAGGCGCTGGGCGAAGGTGGTTTTGCCCGAGGAGGACGGGCCGGCTATAAGCACCACATTGCGCCCCATTTGGTGTACGTCGTCAGCCATTTTGGCCACGGATTTTTCGTGCAGGGCCTCTGTCACGAGGATGATTTCGCCGGATTTGCCCTGGCATATTTTGTCATTTAATGCACCTACAGTATCAACATTTAGGATGCGGGCCCAGTTGTTGGATTCGCGGAAAACCCGGGTCAGCTTCACAACGGAAATTAATTCTGACAGTTGCGATGGTTTATTTTGATTTGGGAATATCAGGATAAAGCCGTCGCCCTGCATTTTCAGGTCAAATTTTGTTAAAACGCCCGCCCGCGCGGCCATAGGGCCGTAGAAATAGTCGTAAAACCAGCCCAGGCGGTAAAAATTGACGGAGGATGCCGTGCGATAGCCCAAAAGCTGCACTTTGTCGCGCAGGTGCATATCTTCGGCCACGCGTATGCCGTCTTCAAGCAGAAAGGACTCTTTAACAATCCCAAGGTCTTCCCGCACAATTTCATCCATTTTTTCCTTAATTTGCAAGAGGATTTCCGGCGTCAGTTTAAAATTATCTTCCATAATTTCGCAATAATAATTCTTGTTGATGCTATGCTCTACAACTACGCGTATCTTTTTTCCCAAAACTTCCCGCGCCGCCTTAATCATCACAAAAACCGCCGTGCGTTGATACACACGGTATCCATTATCAGAGGTGACGTCCATAAACTCAATTTCGCAATCCCGGTCAATTTTTCTATGCATCTCCATTATTTCATGGCCGACTTTGGCCACGAGAAAGGGATGCGGCCCGTCAACCATTTTGGCAATTTCCGCCAGCGACGTCCCGGCATTAACTGACAGTCTATTTCCGTTTGCAAATATGTCCAGCTTAAGCATCAGTCATTCCCTCCGATACATACAGTTTTAAATGGCTGCCCATCTACTGTTGAAACAACAAATTCGGCCCCCGAAATGTTTTGGCGCAGATAATCCGCCAGCTTTTGTGCAAAGACCGCCTCGCTGCCGTAATGGGTTGCGTCAACCAGGCTTAAACCCATATCCAGCGCGGCCTGGGCGGCGGAAAGTTTGATATCCGAGGTGATGAAAGTGTCACAGCCGGCGGCAAGCACTCCGGCGAAAAAGGCCGGATTTGCCGAGGCGCCGCCGATTATACCAACTTTACGGACAGTATCATTGCCATTGCCGCAATAGCTGGCCGCGTCTAAACACAGAGTATCCTTCACAGTTGCCGCAAAGCCCGCAAGGGTCCTCGGTACGGGCAAAATCCCCGCCCGCCCCGCAAATATGCCGGGCCTGCCCTCGCATATAAACTCCCTGTTAAGCAGACCAAAAATGTCAAACAGCATGTCGTTGATGCCGCCGTCGGCCGCGTCCAAATTGGTATGGGCCGCATACAGGCAAATTCCGCCCTCCGCCAGCCGCAAAAGGCGGCGGCCCGCGGGGGTTTCGTCCGTGATGCGGTCTATTGGCTTAAAAATGGCGGGATGATGGGTAATTATGGCCTGGGCGCCCATGGCCGCGGCCTCGTCAATCACGGCATCCAGCGCATCCAGCGCAATCAGCGCCTTGGACACATGGGCATCGCGCCGCCCCACCAAAAGGCCCACATTGTCCCAATCTTCGGCGATATCAAGGGGTGCCAGCCTCTCGATGGCTTCCATAATTTGGCTCATTTTTACAGACATCTTAGTGCCTCCTCACACAACTGTAAGTATTCCTGAAAGTCTCGTCTTTCGATTTTTCTCGCTTTTTCAAGCTCTGATTTCACAAAGATTTTTAGTGCATCGGGCCTTTTTCGCAACAAAACATCTCCGAAAACATAACCCTTTTCGTCATAGGGGGCTTCATTTCCCGGGGATGCATCCAAAATATTGTAAAATACGCCTTTTTCTTCCAGCATCTCCTCGTCATCAATACGAAAGCCGCACTGATGCAAAAAACGCCGCACACAGGCCACATCCCGCTGGGGCGAAAGCAAAAGCTGCCTGAAATTTTGGGCCCGGGGCAAATTTTGCCGCAAAATATTGATAATAAGCCCGCCGCCCATGCCGGAAATGACACAGGCCGCATATTCAGCGGGATTAACCCCATCCAGCCCGTCGCAAAGCCGCGTTTGCACCCTGTGCGACAGGCCGGCCTCGGCAATATTGCGCCGGGCGCGGCCAAGCGGCCCGGCATTGGCATCCGTGGCCAGCAATTTATCCGCCGACCCGCGCTGGGCAAGATAAATGGGCAGATGGCCGTGGTCCGTGCCGATGTCCGCCACAGTGGGATATTTCACCATTTCGGCTATTTTTTGTAAGCGTTTTGAAATTTTCATGGCGCAAAAATATGTAACGGACAGTTAATCCATTACTCCAAATAGTCCTTAAGTTTTTTGCTGCGGCCGGGATGGCGCAGCTTGCGCAGGGCCTTGGCCTCAATTTGCCTTATGCGCTCTCGCGTGACATTAAATTCGCGCCCAACTTCTTCCAGGGTGCGCGCCTTGCCGTCCCCCAGCCCAAAGCGCAGTATCAGGACCTTTTTCTCCCTTTCGGTCAAGGTCTCAAGCACGCTCATCAGCTGCTCTTTTAACAGGGTGAAAGCCGCGGCCTCGGCGGGTGCGGGCACATCGTCGTCGGCGATAAAGTCGCCGATATGGCTGTCCTCTTCCTCGCCAATGGGCGTTTCCAGCGACACGGGGTCCTGGGACAGCTTCATAATTTCGCGCACCCGCTCCACTGACATTTGCATTTCCTTGGCAATTTCGTCGGCGTTGGGCTCTCTTCCAAATTCTTGCAGCAGCTGCTTTGATACACGCAGCAGCTTATTGATTGTTTCCACCATATGGACGGGTATACGGATTGTGCGCGCCTGGTCGGCAATTGCGCGGGTTATGGCCTGACGAATCCACCAGGTGGCATATGTGGAAAATTTAAAGCC
>JAITMW010000158.1 GCA_031277155.1 Clostridiales bacterium
ATGCTACTTGCAGGTTATTCTCAAAGCCAAATTGTAACAATATGGGAAGAGGAGATTTTTCGCCTTACCAACATAGAGCGAGCAAATCATGGTGTTTCACCCTTGACATTTCACGCAGCTATGTCAACGGCTGCGCGAGGGCACAGTAACGACATGCTGGTAAACAACATGCGCGGCCATATTGGCTCTGATGGTTCCAGAGTGGGCGACCGATTGACAAGGGCAGGCGTAAACAATTTTTCCGGTTGGAGCGAAAATGTAAGTTATCGCACAAGTACCCCTCATGCTGTTGTGCAAGGTTGGATGAATTCGCCCGACCATAGGAGAAATATTCTAAATTCAAACCGGACACATATTGGCGTGGGTGTAGCTTTTAGCTTTGACGGTCTTAACGTAACGCGCGCTGTGCATACCCAAAAGTTTACGATATTTAGATAGGAGTGAAAGAATCTCCTCGGAGCTGCACGATAGGGCTTAACCCCAATCGTGCCTCTAATGGAGGTAAATAATGTCAACAATATGTCCAGATAAGATGGAAGGATGGAGGTAAATAATGTCAACAAAAAAGCTTGACCCCAACGAAAGAATGAATATCGAGGAGATTTTGTCGAATTTGGCAGATTATCGCCCGCGGCGCAAGGGCTGGACATGGCGAGAGCCGGCGCCGGGCCTGAAGATGGGCGATTTTACTTACAGGGAGGCCACGCAGCCGCTGAAAGACAGTGTGCCCCTGATTACGGCGCATCATTTTAATAATATCGACCCGCAGCCCGCGCCGGTGATTACCACAGAGATTGCATCGGGGCGTTTTGAGGACGACATTAGGCGTATGCGCATGGCGGCCCATCATGGGGCCGACCATATTATGGTTATACGCACGGCGGGGCAAAGTCACTTTGAGGGGCTGATTGAGGGCAGCCCCCAGGGCGTGGGCGGCGTGCCTGTGACGCGCAAGCAGGTGCGGGCGCAGCGTAAGGCGCTGGATATGATTGAGGATGAGGTGGGCAGGCCCATTAATTTTCATTCGTATGTCAGCGGCGTGGCGGGGCCTGATATTGCCGTGATGTTTGCGGAAGAGGGCGTAAACGGCGTGCATCAGGACCCGCAATATAATGTGATATACCGCAATATCAACATGGTGCGCAGCTTTGTGGACGCTTGCGAAAGCAAAAAGATTATACAGTGGGCGGGGCAGGCGCAGATTGACGGGGCGCACAACGCCAACGCCACGGCCAAGGACGCCTGGAAGGTTATGCCGGAGCTGATGGTGCAGCACGCCATAAATTCCCTGTTTTCGTACAAAGTGGGCGTGCCGAAGGAAAATATCTGCCTGTCCACCGTGCCGCCGTCATCGGCACCCGGCCCCAGCGTGTATATGGATTTGCCGTATGCGGTGGCATTGCGGGACTTTTTCAATGAATATCGTATGCGGGCGCAGATGCACACGAAGTATATAGAATCCAGCACCCGTGACGCCACTGTTACCCATGTGCTTAACATGCTGATTTCAAAGCTGACCAGCGTTGACATACAATCCACCATCACGCCGGACGAGGGGCGCAATGTGCCTTGGCATATCTATAATATCGAGGCCTGTGACACGGCGAAGCAGACGCTGATTTCGCTGGATGGGCTGATGGATATGGTGCAGCTGAAAGACGAGGGGCCTTTGCGAGAGGCGGCCCGGGAAATTAAGGAGCGGGCCGTGCTTTTTCTTGAGGAAATGATTGAAAAAGGCGGATATTTCGCCTCTGTTGAAGCCGGCTTTTTCGTGGACAGCGGATGCTATCCGGAGCGCGGCGGCGATGGCATTGTGCGTAAAATTGACGGCGGTGTTTCGGCGGACAGCGTGATAAAGCGCGAGGACGACTATTTTGCCCCTGTGACGGCGCATTATGGCTATAACAATGTGGCGCAATATGATAAAAATGCCGAAAGCGACCCCGCAAGCCTTATAGGCGGCTGCACCTTTGAGGTGCCCGACAAAATTGTCTATATTGACGAGCTGGACGAAGACAATGTGTATGAGCGCATGAAGCCCCTTGCGGATTATCACAGCGGCAGGGTTTTGCGGCCTGAAATGGAATGGATGGCGGACGGCACGGTGCTGATTAACCTGATGTTTCCCTGCGGCGTGAAGGTGGCAGAGGCGGCGGCTCTTGTGGCTGCCAAGCAGATGAATTTGACGGATGTGGAAATTATCCATAGGGAGGTGCTGCATGGCGCAGAGGGCACGCGTGTGGAACTGAAGGGCAAGCTGAACATTGATATTGATGTGGACAGCCTTGTTATACCGCCGGAGCCGGATTTGCTTAGCGATGATGAGATTTTTGCGGCCATTGCGGCAAAGCCCATGACGGTGGTGTGCGGCACCATCGGCCAGGATGAGCATAGCGTGGGTCTGCGCGAGATTATTGACATAAAGCACGGCGGCATTGAGAAATATGGCATCAAAGTGCATTATCTGGGCACCTCTGTGCCTGTGGAAAAGCTGGTAAACGCGGCGGTGGAGCTGGACGCCCAGGCCATCTTGGCCAGCGTCATAATCAGCCATGACGATATACATTATAAAAATATCGCCGGCATTGACCAAATCGCCAAGGAAATGGGCGTGCGGGAACGTTTGATTTTTGTGGCGGGCGGCACGCAAATTACGCCGGAAATAGCGGAGGAAAATGGCGCGGACGCGGGATTTGGGCGCGGGACAAAGGGCAAGCATGTGGCCAGCTTTCTTGTGAAAGCGCGCATTTAGAAGCGGGCGAGCATAGCTCGCCCCTACATGTATCGAAAGAGTAACGAACGCCCATTTCAGGTATTTGCTTGACTTATCTGAAGTTGCACGGCTTGAACAGCGGGCGAGCATAGCTCGCCCCTACAGCGGTTGCGATAATCTTGCAAAAAATCTTGCCATGGTAGGGGCGAGCTGCGCTCGCCCGCTGTTGGCGGCCACATCGCTGCATTTAAGGTGGGTTTGTAGCCGCAATATCTATTATGTAATTTATGACATCCAAGAATGCATGGTCACTTGTAGGGGCGGCCTGTGGCCGCCCGCGTCCCAAGCCCATGACATTCCATAGAAATACAAAATATAAGGAGGAAATAAAAATGGCAAAAGAGCAAGTTTACGAAGCTCTGAAACAATCAAGTGAAATGATGGATGCAAAGGGCATTATGGCGGCCACGGGGCTGGAGCGCGCCGAGGTTGACAAGGCCATTAAGGCTCTGCGCAAGGAAGAGAAGGTAGAATCACC
>JAITMW010000159.1 GCA_031277155.1 Clostridiales bacterium
CGCTGTCTGAGAAGCCCCCTCCATGCGTTCTTCTATAAGGCTTTCCGTAAGGTTGGCGGTGGATATGGCCACATATATGATATTTAATGCGGCCATTGCGACCAAAACCAGAATAATTGGAATGATTATCTTGCCCTTTAAGCTGCTGAACATAATTGTCCCTCCAATCTGCATTTTAATGAGTATAGCATGACACGGAGGATTTGTCAAATCTCCTTATAAAAGGTCTGAAATTGCAGAAAAACAGGCGAAGGACAAAATGGTGGTTAAAACAATTGACGAATAAAATCTATATGTGTTATCATAACCAAGGAACCGGGAAATATAATTTGAAAAGAGGTGTACTATTTAATGAAAAAAATTAAAATTCTATCGCCAATGCTTGCGCTCGCAATTTTGTTTGTGGCGGCATCTTGCGGCAATGGCGGCACATCCGGCGATGCGCCGGAGACGCCGTATCATATCAACATGGCCGTCCTGCCGGGGCCGTCGGCCTTGGGCGCGCTGTGGCTGATGGACGCGGCCCGGGCCGAAGAAACGCAAAACAGCTATGACATACGGGTTCTCGGCACCCCGGAAGAGGTTGTGCCGCTGATTGTTCAGGGCGCGGTTGACATCGCCGCAGTGCCCACGAATATGGCCTCTGTTTTGCATAACAATCCCAATGTGGATGTGACGATGCTGGCGCTTAGCACCATGGGTGTCTTGCATGTCATAGACACCACAGGCGAAATTGCCGATATGGCCGATTTGGCGGGCCGCACCGTGCATCTTTCCGGATATGGCGCCGCCCCGCAATTTGCTTTCAATTATGTGCTGCGGCAAAACGGCCTGGAGCCGGACGTGGATGTGGAGCTTATATTTCAAGCGGAGATGCCCCAAATAGCGGCGCTGATGGCGGAGGGTATTGCCGAAATTGCGCTGCTGCCGGAGCCTTTTGCAACCACCGTGACCATGCAAAATGAAAATGCCCGTCACGCATTGGACTTGACGCAGGAATGGAATCGGGTGCAGCCCGATTATGGCCTTGTGATGACGGCCATCATTGTGCGCAGCGAATTTTTGGCGCAGCATCCCGATGCCGTAGGCATTTTCATGTCGGAATTTGAACAATCCATCAACTTTATCAATAACAATGTCAGCGAGGCCGCGGCATTGGCCGTGGATTTTGGCGTCATCCCAAACGAGGCCATCGCGGCGGCGGCCATTCCGCGCTCTAACCAAGTGTTTATCACGGGCGAGCGTATGCGAAACTATACCCGGGGCTATCTGGGCGTGCTTTATGCCCAGGCGCCCGCTTCCATAGGGGGAGCATTGCCAGATGAGGCGTTTTATTTCATCCCTTAAATATCCCTTTGCGGTGCTGTTTTGGCTGGCTGTGTGGCATGTGGCCAGCGAAATCATCGCAAACAGTATCATCATTGTGTCGCCGATAGCCGCCTTTGCGCGGCTGTTGGAGCTTGCCGCGCAAGGGCATTTTTGGCAGTCCGTGGGGGCGTCGCTGTTTCGCATTGTGCTGGGCTTTGTGCTGGCCCTTGTGCTGGGCGTGGCCGCCGCGGCAACATCCGCAAGCAAATTTTTGTATACGCTGACGCTGCCGATGTTTAATATTCTAAAGTCCATACCCGTGGCGTCCTTTATAATATTGGCCTGGATGTGGATGTCCTCGCAAAATCTCTCGACATTCATCGCCTTTGTCACCGTCTTGCCCATCGTATACTTCAACACCTATGAGGGCATCAAAACCACGGACGCAAAGCTGTTGGAGATGGCGCGGGTGTTTCGCGTGGGTTCTTACAAAATTGCGCGGGACATCTATTTTCCGGCCGTCCTGCCCCATGTGGTCTCGGCGGCCTCCAGCGGCCTGGGCTTTGCCTTTAAATCGGGCATTGCCGCCGAAATCATAGGCCTGGCCCGCGGCACCATCGGCTTTAATCTGCACACCGCAAGGATTTTTTTGCAGACGGCGGATGTTTTCGCGTGGACAATCGCGATTGTGCTGCTTAGCTATGCAATGGAAAAGATTTTTAAACTGCTGATGAAAAAGGTGAAGCATGACGCCAAATCTTGAGGTAAGGCATATTTACAAAAATTTTGGTGAGAAAAATATTTTTACCAATTTCAACCTGAAACTTCCAGAGATAGGATTTACAGCCATCATGGGGCCGTCGGGCCAGGGCAAAACCACCCTGATAAACCTGATTTTGGGCCTTATGAAGCCCGACCACGGCGAAATTATAGGCTTTGCCGACAAAAAAATCGCGGCGGTGTTTCAGGAGGACAGGCTGTTGGAGCATAAAAGCGGGCTGGACAACATCCTGTTTGTGCTGCGCAATCAATCGGCGGGCAAAGACGCGGCGTGGGAGATGCTGGCCCGCGCCGGGCTGGCGGAAGACGCCCACAAGGCGGCGCGGGATTACAGCGGCGGCATGAGGCGGCGGTTGGCGCTGTGCCGCGCGCTGGTGACAGATTTTGACATGCTTATATTGGACGAGCCCTTCAAAGGGCTGGACATCGGGCTTAAGCCGGAGATTATGACACTTGTAAAGCAAAAATGTCAGGGCAGGGGGGCGATTTTAATCACCCATGACAGGCAAGAAGCAGAATTTTTTGACAGCCATATTGTTGATATTTCTGAACATCCCCTGACCTAAAAAACTTTTCACCGCATTACCAAGATTTGACAAATTATCACCGCGCGCTTGTATATAATTATATGCAAGCGCGCTTTTGCGTCCCCAAGATAAGGATGATTTTATGCACATAGAAAAAGACAAAGAGGCGCGGCCTCTTAAATTAAACTTCGGCCGCGGGGCCGTGGTGGACTTTCTGCTTCTGGCGGGCAGCTTTTTGGCGGCGCGGGCGCTGGTTTTCGATGCCGCAAGCCCCTTCGCGCTGGCCTATATTTCCGCCTTTTTGTTTCGCGGCAACAAATTTTATGCCGCCGCGCTGTTTGCCTCGCTGGGCATAATCACCAGCTTCCGCGCGGATTTCTCCATGAAATATCTGCTGGCCATAATTTTGCTTTGTCTGGCCAACCTCTTTCTCAGCCTGCGCCCCAAATTCGCGGCGCCCTTCATCCAGGCCGCCGCCGTGGCCTTTGCCGCCGTGCTGTCGGGCATTGTGCTGCTGTTTATGCGCGGCCAGGGTGTGTATTATTTCGCCGTCAACCTGCTGGAAGGTGCGCTGATTTTTGCGCTGGCCGTGGTGCTGTCCAAAGGCATCGCCTGCGTAGCGCCCCGGGCGAAACGCCGCGCCTTAAGCAATGAAGAGCTTGTGGCGCTGACGGCGCTGGCCGGGGTTTTGGCCGTTGGCGCGGCGGATGTATTTATCTGGGAATTTTCCCTGCGCCACTTTTTTGCCATACTGATTGTATTGTTATCGGCACAGAGCGGCGGGGCCGCCATTGGCGCGGTCTGCGGCGTATTTTTAGGATTCTTGCTGAATATAACGGGCTTTGAATATATATTTTTTGCCGTATTGCTGTCTGTGGCGGGCTTTGCGGCGGGCAGCGCCCGCAACTACGGCCGGGCGGCGTCAATCCTCGCGTTTTTGGGGGCAGGCGCCCTTTGCGCCCTGTATTTTGACCTGACGCTGCTGTCATGGGGTATGCTTATTTCGGCCATTGCGGCCTCTGCGGCATATTATTTCCTGCCCAAGGACCTGCTGCTTAATATACACACAGTTGTAAATCCCGCCTTGGGGGATTCTGATGAATACGCGGTAAAGGTGAAAAGGCGCGTGGTGGGCCGCGTGCATGACTTTGCGGCGGGCTATGGCAGGCTGGCCGCGATGTTTAACGGGCGCATCACACGGCCAAAGACGCCGGCCCTGCGCCCGGCGGCCCTTGCCGAGGCCATGAAAACACAATTTTGCGCAAAATGCCACAGGCGGGGGGATTGCTGGGGCGAAAGGTCCGGCGAAATGGCGGAATATATAAGGCAATTGGCCGCAAAAAGCGAAAAGGCCGGCAAAATAGAAATTGAAGACGCGCCTTTTGGCCTGTCCGGCACATGCATTGCTCCGGTGGACTTTGTGCGTGCCCTGTGGGCGCAAATTGGGCGGCAGCATGTCGCGAAAGACCTGCGCCATAGGCTGACGGAGGCGCGAACCTTGGTGGCCCAGCAGTTTTCGGGCCTTTCGTTGGTGATGTACGAATTTGCAAGCGAGCTGGACGCCACGCTAAATTTCCGTAAAGAGCTTGAGAATAAAGTAATAACGGAACTTGAGAAATTGAGGATAGAGGTGGAAAATGTGATAGTGATTGAGAACAAGCGGGGCAAATGCGAAGTCAGCCTCAGCCTTAACGCCCGGCGCAGGGCCGATGCGCGCCGGTCGCGGGAAATTGGCGCGGCCCTTTCGCACGTGGTGGGGCGGCGGATGGAGCTGGTGGAGGAGCGCTTTGAAGGGCGCATGGTGCGCATGGAATTTTTCGAGAGGCATAAATTTTATGTACATAGCGGCGTGGCCAAGGCCGCCAAAGGCCCTGTCGAGCAAAGCGGCGACAGCTTTTGTGTGGTGCAGCTGAAGGACGGGAGATGCGTGGCGGCGCTTTCTGACGGCATGGGCAGCGGCGGCCGCGCCAAGGATGAAAGCGAGACGGCGATAGAGCTGCTGGAAGAGCTGATGGAGCGCGGCTTTGAACAGGAAATTGCCCTGCGGCTGATAAATTCGGCCCTTTTAATGAAAAGCGGGGACGAATCCTTCTCCACGCTGGATATTTGCGTGCTGGACATGAACACGGGACGCGCCGAATTCGTAAAGATTGGCGCGGCGGCGTCCTTTCTGGTACGCGGCGACGAGGTGGCCGCAATAGGCTCTTGGACGCTGCCCGTGGGCATCCTGGATTCCATTGACATTGACGTACAGAAAAAGCAGCTGGCCCACGGCGATATCATTGTGCTGATGACGGATGGCGTGACGGATTCGCTGAAAACAGCCGACGCCGCGTGGATTGAGGGCCTTTTAAGGGAGCTGCCCACGGGCAATCCCCAGGATATTGCGGACCATGTGCTGGCGGCGGCCAAAGCCAATTATGGTGATGTGGAGGGGGACGACATGACGGTGCTGGTGCTGCGGATTTTGGAGCGCAGTTGATGTCGACACCCGCGTGCTTTATCGACTTGTAGTCGTTACTTTAGCCGGGTTTACCCGGCACCCCGCTTCCAAACACAAATTCCAATCCTTGGAATAAAAACTGGAAAAAATGTGCAAACTCCTTTTAGAAAGAGGCGATTGCATGGAATTATACGACAGCACCAACACCGGACAAAATGAAATTGACTTTGTGAAAGAGGCCGAAAAAATCATCAATGCCTCATACGTGGGCGTGCCGCAAAAAAGCCCGCCCGCCCCAATTCACAAAAAGGCCAAAACCACCTCCCGCACCGACACCATGCTAAACCTCGCCCTGTTTGCCACGGGAATTGCCATTGTAGCCCTGTTGATTCTGAATCTATTGTAAGACGCGATAGACCCGCGCCTCATAAGGCGCAAAAGCCCTGGCATCATTATCATAATTTGACAAAAGCAGCTGATATCCCGCCTTTGCGCGGGATTTTCCCTTGGGCGCTTCGCACAGATTACATTCCACAAAAAAAACATCCCCATCCAGCCTGCGATAATAGGCAAAATAGTCCCCGGTCTTTGTATGCGCAAACTCCGTCTTGCCATAAACCAAGGCGGGGTTTTGCTTGCGCAGGGCAATCATTGCCTTATAAAAATCCCGCACAGATTCAGCATCGGCGCCATGCTCCCAAACCATGGGCATCCTTGCGTGGCCGCGGCTGCCGGCAATGACCCGGGCAAAGGCGGCGGCCTCGCCAATTTGCGGCGCAAGCTCGTTATACAGGCCGATGCTTTCCACATCGCGAAGCTGGTCAATATGGGTGAAATTGTGATTGGCCGCCGCCATCTCCTGCCCTTGGAAGATAAACGGCGTGGCTTGCGCCGTCAGCTGTATTACGGCCAAAAGTTTTGCCAGCGGGCGGTGCATGGCGGCGTCGGGATTGATTTTGGACACCATGCGGGGGTTGTCATGATTTTCAAAATACAGGGACATCCAGCTGTGCCCAACATAGTTTTGCGTCCACTTAATCAAGTATGCCTTAAGATAATTAAGGTCATAGCGATAGTCATCAAAGCGGGTTTTGCCGGGGTTTTCCAGATGGTCAAAGCTGAAAATCATGTCCAGCTCTTCACGATAATCCGCCGTCAGCAGCTTTGCCATCTCCATGCCCACACCGGGCGTTTCGCCCACGGAAAAGGCGTCGTAGGGCGCAAAGGCGGTGCTGCGCAGCTCCCGCAGATATTCATGCAGGCGCGGCCCGTAAAAATAATGCTCTATGCCATAATATCCCATCAGCGCGCCAATTGTGGGATGCCCCGGCGGCAGACCCCTCGCCTTGCTGATGTAATTGATAACATCCAGCCGAAAGCCGTCCACGCCTTTTTCGTGCCACCAACGCACCATGGCCGCAATTTCGCGGCGCAGCTCCTCATTTTCCCAATTAAGGTCCATTTGCTTCTTCGAGAACAGATGCAGCGCCCAGATGTCCTGTTCTTCGTAATAATTCCACGCGCTGCCGCTGAAAAACGACGTCCAGTTGTTGGGCGGCGTGCCCTTTGGGGATTTTGCAAAGATATAATAATCCCTATATTTGGAATTTGGGTCTGCCAACGCCTCTTGAAACCACTTATGCTCGTCAGAGGTATGGTTCACCACCAAATCCATTATCAGCCTCATGCCGCGGCGGCGCAATTCTTCCAACAGGCGGTCAAAATCTTCCATGGTGCCATATTCGGCTAAAATGGCGAAATAGTCCCGAATGTCATAGCCATTGTCGTCATTAGGAGAATCATACACAGGGGACAGCCAAATGGCGTCAATACCCAGGTCCTGGAGATAGTCCAGCTTTTCGATGATGCCGCCGATGTCGCCAATGCCGTCGCCGTTTGCGTCATTAAAGCTGCGCGGATAAATTTGATAAAACACGGCCTCTTTCCACCATTTGCGCGCAATTTCGCCGCCGCCATACGGCTTTGGGGTGTCAGCCTCGCTGTTAAGCAGGTCAATCAGCGTCTGAAAAAAGCCGATATCCAGCTGCTTTCGCGCAAGGCGCGCCACGGTTTTTAAGCGCAGATTACCCACAATGGGATTTTTTACCAGCCCCTCGCTTTTGCCCATCTGCAACAGCAATTTCGCGATAACGTCATGGCCGATGGGATGCGCAAACGCTTGCTTTACCTTGCTTTGCAATGTAATCATGAAATTTCGCCCCTCTCCCGCAATTTCTCAATAATTTCGCCGTGGGCGGCCTCGTCAATGCGATATTTCGCCCTGTAAATCAAATAGCCCACGAGAATGCAAAACAGGGGCAGTATAAACATGGCGATGCGGAAAAGCAGCAGACCGCCCGGGGTCATTGGGTCGCCGGGGCGGATATATTGCATACCCGACAGGATGACCACGGCGCCCACAATGCCGTTGGCCAGCGCCCCCGCCAGCTTGTAAATAAAGGGTTGCAGGGAAAATGTGATGCTGTCGTTGCGTTTGCCCATTTTCAAATGGCCATAATCCACCGTGTCCGCCAAAAACAGCAGCATTATAAGCTGTATGCCCGCCTGGCCGATGAAAATCAGCACGCCGCCGATGCCGATAAACAGCATGGTGTCCACAGGGGCAAAGAAGAAGACCATATAGCCCGCCACCACAAGCACCGTGGCCACAAGATAAATACGGCCCCGCTTCAGGCGCTTGCTGACCAGCGGAAACAGCACAAGGGACGTAATTTGAGAAATGCCCAAAATAACGGCAAAAATGGGATACATGTCAATATCGCCATAGACATATTCAAAAAAGTATATGCCAAAAGTGACGGTGGTTGTATAGCCCACCATGAAAAGCCCCATGGCTATCACAATCCACAGCAGCTGGTCATTTTTAAAGATGATTTTGGTCATTTCGCGAAAAGGGGTGCGCTTGCTTTCGGCCTGGACGATGGGCGGCTCTTTTACGCCAAACAGGGTGATAAGCTGCCCCGCCAGCATTATGCCCACAACAATGACGACAAATGTGGTAAACCCGCCTGATACGCTGCCTGTGACATCCGCCAGCATATCCGTAACAGGCACAATCAGCGCGACCACGGCAAAAAGGCCCACAAGGGCGCAGATGCGGGCGATGGCGCCGATTTTTTCGCGCTCTTTAAGGTCAAGGCTGAGATTTGGCAAAAGGGACCAAAAGGCAATGTCGTTGACAGAATATGCCACGCCCCATAAAAAGAATGTGACGGCAAAAACCACGACAAAAGCCGCGCCGGACAGGCCAAAGTCCGTAAACAGCGCGATGGTCATCGCGGCAGAGGCCACGGCCCCAATTGCAATCCAGGGCTTAAATTTGCCAAAGCGCGTCTTGGTGTTGTCCACAAGAAAGCCCATGACGGGGTCTGTCACCGCGTCAAAAATGCGCAGCGCAACCAGGATGCCCGTGGCCCACCACAGGGTTGACGTCTCTAAGTTAAGCACGTCGGTAAGATAAAAAATCAGATACATGTTCATCAGGGCGAAAACCATGTCGCGCCCTATGGTGCCAAGACCAAAGGTATATCTGTTGCGCCTGTATTCCTTCATAATATTTCACCAGCCCTTTGTCGGTTGAAATTCCGTAAGATTGTCACTAACAATTATAACATATTGAAGTGCAATTTGACAACCGCGGCGCTTTTCGATATAATTATTTCCAATAGGTTTTTCAAATGGGGGAATTTCATGAACAAAGACGACATCGTCGCCTTGGCGCAAAGGTTTATAGAGGGTTGCGGCGGCAATTACATTGCAGAAGAGTCCGCGCTGCATCCGCGCTGCGTTGGCATGAAGATATTTGAGGCCCCCATATTTGCCTTTGGGCCGCCCCATGACGGGCTTTACGCCAAATATGCCGCCCCCGATGTCATAGGCAGCCATTTTTTGGGACCGGATAAGTGGCTGCCAAATACCAAAACCGTAATTTCGTTTTTTCTTCCGTATGCCGATAAAATCAAGGCCGCTAATTCATCGGATTCTCAATGGCCCGCCTATGAATGGCTGCACGGCAGATATGAAGGGCAGCATGTGCTGAAACAGCTTTTGGAATATCTTGTGAAAACCTTATCAGAAGCGGGCCATGACACGCTGGCCCCTTCTATTGACAGGCGGTTTAAGGCGGGCAACGGTTTTAAGCATACATCTAATTGGTCCGAGCGGCATATCGCCTATGCCTGCGGATTGGGGACCTTTGGACTGTCTAAGGGAATCATCACAAAAAGGGGCATGTGCGGCAGGCTGGGCAGCGTGCTTACGCAGCTTGATTTGTCCAAAGACATCAGAAATTACGGCAATATCCACGAATATTGCACCATGTGCGGCGCGTGCATTGGCCGCTGCCCCGCCCGCGCCATATCTTTTAAGCATGGAAAAAATTCCGCGCACTGCGGCGACTTTTTGGACAAAATCTGGGAAAAGCACAATCCGCGGTATGGATGCGGCAAATGCCAAACCGGCGTGCCTTGCGAAAGCGGGATACCAAAAACTTAGAATTGTGAAAAAAGCGGTCTTTGCTTTTTTCATCAGATTATCTATGCTTGCCGCAGCCGGGCTTTGCCCGGCGAAAGGCATCAATTAAGGGGTGAAGCTATGAAAAAGCGTGCAATAATAAGCCTTTCGGACAAAACGGGGGCGGTTGATTTTGCCCGGGGCCTTTGCGGCCACGGTTTTGAGATAATTTCAACGGGAAGCACGGGCAAAATGCTGGCGGATGCCGGAATCAAGACCATACAGGTGCCGGATGTGACGGGTTTTCCCGAATGTCTGGACGGGCGCGTAAAAACCCTGCACCCCGCCATACACGGCGGCATTTTGGCGCGGCGCGATGTGCCCGCGCATATGGATTTTTTAAGGGAGCATGGCATTGGCGCAATTGACATTGTGTGCGTCAATTTATATCCCTTTAAGCAGACGATTTTAAAGCCGGGCGTCCATTTGGACGAGGCCATTGAAAATATCGACATTGGCGGGCCTGCCATGCTGCGCTCCGCCGCCAAAAATCATGATTCTGTGGCCGTGATTGTGGACACATCAGACTATCCCAAGATTTTACAAGAACTTTCGGAACATGGAGAGCTGTCACAAAAAACCCGCCTGTACTTAGCGGCCAAAGCCTTTGCCCATACCGCCGCCTATGACGCGCTGATTACGCAATATCTGGGCAAAATGGCTGGTCTGCCCGAATTTCCCGATAATTTGACATTGACATACGAAAAGGCCATGGACTTGCGATATGGCGAAAATCCGCATCAGGCGGCGGCCTTTTACCGCGAAATCGGCCCGGCCGCGGGCACCTTGGCAAACGCCCGCCGGCTGCACGGCAAAGAGCTTTCGTTTAATAATATTAACGACACCCACGGCGCGCTGGAGCTATGCCGCGAATTTGACGAGAACACACCAACCATTGTGGCCGTCAAACACGCCACGCCCTGCGGCGTTGGCTGCGGCGAAAATTTGCGCGCGGCCTGGCAAAAGGCCTATGACGCCGACCCTGTGTCCATCTTTGGCGGTGTCATCGCCGCCAACTGCGAAGTTGATGCCGACACCGCCGCCGAAATCGACAAAATCTTTGTGGAAATCGTCATAGCCCCCTCTTTTAGCGACAAGGCCATGAAAATCCTTACGAAAAAGAAGAATATCAGGCTGCTTGTAGGGGCGAGCTTTGCTCGCCCGCCTCAAGGCGCAGATATCAAAAAGGTTGACGGGGGATTGCTGATACAATCTGCAAACAATATGCTTCTGCCCCTTGTAGGGGCGGGCTGCGCCCGCCCGCCGGAATGTGTAACCGAAAGAAAGCCCACGGAAGCCGAAATGAAAGACCTGCTATTCGCCTGGAAGCTGGTCAAACATGTGAAGTCCAACGGCATCGCCATCGGCAAAGACGGCGCTTCCATAGGCCTTGCAGGCGGACAGGTCAGCCGCATACGCGCCTGCAAACAAGCCATAGCCCACGCCCATGAATTTTTGGGCGAAGAAAGCACCCACGGCGCGGCCCTGGCCTCCGACGCTTTCTTCCCCTTCCCCGATTGCGTGGAGGAGGCCCACAAAGCAGGCATCACAGCCATCATACAGCCCGGCGGCTCCCAAGGCGATGCGGCCTCAATCGAAACATGCAACAAATACGGCATCGCCATGGTATTTACGGGGATGCGGCATTTTAGGCACTAATTGTTTAGGAGGATTTTTTATGATTTCTGTAACTGCAAAGGAATTTACGGCTAATATTCAAGAATTTTTGGATAATGTTGACAATCAGGATATTAGGATTGTCAGGGAAGGCAAAAGACCGGTCATTTTGACTGTGCCAAAAGAGGAAGCAGGGCAAGAAAAAAGGATTTCTTGGGCAGAAAAGTATAGCGGAGCTGTTTCGCTGCCTAATGATTTTGACGAAAAAGAATTTGAGATGAAAAGGCTGTGGGAAAAGTATGAAAGTCTTGATTGATACCAATGTGATATTGGATGTGCTGCTTGCCAGACAGCCGCATTTCGAATTTTCGCTAAAATGCGCAAAGATATGCGGCGAACAAATTATTGGCTGTTTGACCGCCACACAAACCAAGGACATTTTCTATATTTTAGAGAAGAACAAAACCCCTGTTGAAAAAGCAAAGCACATGATAAAAGAACTATCTGAGGAGTTTGTGGTCCTTGATGTTCTGGCAGTTGATGTGCAAAGCGCTCTGATTTCAGATATATCCGATTACGAAGACGCCTTGATAGCTCACTGCGCTGCACGAAGTGGTATGGATTATATCATAACGCGTAACGCAAAAGACTTTGACACATCTCCCATTAGAGCCATTTCACCTAAGGATTTTCTGGAGATGAGCAGGCATTAGGAGGGATACCCATGGGCGAAAATGCATTCATATTCTTCCTCTTTGGCACACCCATAATAGCGGCCATAAGCCAAATTGCCTTCATAAATTCCATGAAAGCCAGATTCAAAAATCTATGGCTGGCCATGGTCATAATCCCGGGAATTATAGCAGCGCCCACCGCTTTTCTGATTATAAGATTCCACGATGCGAATTTTTTTTCCAGAGAGGCCGCATATGTGATTGGCGCCATGCTTTTTGGCGTGCCCGGCATTTTCTCGGCCCTATTGGCCGGCGTCATAACGATTATCGTCATCAAGATAAAAAAATCAAACAAAGGATGATACTATGCTTGACATTGCCCTGGTGGGCTGCGGCGGCATGATGCCCCTGCCAAACAGATATTTAAGCTCGCTGCTTTTGCGCCATGAGGGGCGCATGATGCTGATAGATTGCGGCGAAGGCACGCAGGTCAGCGTAAAGCAGGTGGGCTGGGGCTTTAAAAATATCGACTGCATCTGCCTGACGCATTTTCACGCCGACCATGTGGCGGGGCTGCCGGGGCTTTTGCTGACCATCGGCGGCAGCGGGCGTGAAGAGCCAATTACCATTGTGGGGCCGATTGGGGTTTCTCACATAGTGCGCAGCCTTTGCGTCATTGCGCCGGAAATTCCCTTTGAAATCAACTTTATCGAGATTGGCAGCACAGGCAGCAAGGATATTGCCGTGCCCCTTACGAGCTATATGCTTAGCGCCGCGCCCGTTGACCACAACTGCCCCTGTTTTGCCTATCGCGTGGACATAAAGCGCACGGGCCTTTTCAATTTAGAGGCCGCCATGACCCTGCCCATACCCCGCAACTATTGGAATATTTTGCAAAAAGGCCGGACAATAGAGCATGAAGGGCGGATTTATACGCCGGATATGGTGCTGGGAAGCCAGCGCAAGGGCCTTGCGGTCTCATATTGCACGGATTCGCGGCCGCCCCGCGGTCTTGCGGCCTTTGTGGCAAACAGCGACATTTTTGTGTGCGAAGGGCATTATGGCGAGGATGCCCTGCTGGACAAGGCCAAAAGCCACAAGCATATGCTGTTTTCAGAGGCGGCGCGCCTGGCCAAAGCGGGCAATGTGGGGCAGCTGTGGCTGACGCATTTTTCGCCCGCCATGCCAAATCCCGAAGCCTTCATACAAAACGCGAGAAAAATCTTTGCAAACAGCCATGTGGGTTATGATAGGATGGTGACGACGCTGAGCTTTGAGGATGAGTGAAAATCTTTTGTTGAAAGCAGACTTTTCAAAAAAATCTGCGTATGTTATAATTGATAAGAAACGGCGGTGATGCGGATGGATTACACAAAAATGACAGATTA
>JAITMW010000001.1 GCA_031277155.1 Clostridiales bacterium
CAATAACATGGGATAGGCTGATGCGCGAGGCCGCAAACTGCGAAGGCGAAGGCGGCGGCGGAGGCACAACACCCCCGCCTGCAATCCCGCCATATCCCGGCAGCATTATCCGCCAAGGGACCTCGGGGGAAAGTGTGCGGCTGATACAGCAGGCCATAAACAGGTTGGCGCCCTTTTATCCGGGCAGACTTTGGATAATTGCCGAGGACGGCAATTTCGAGGCCATGACCCGGGACGCCATATTTAGCTTCCAGAGCATATTCGGCCTGACCATTGATGGCCTCGTCGGCCCCATAACATGGGATAGGCTGATGCGCGAGGCCGCAAATGTCGCCGCAATGTCGATGGGCTATGCGGCGCCGCGCAGGGTGCCTGCGGGATGGCGCAGCTGGTGATTGTGAAAATATCGAGGGTGTGGAAATTGTATCCACACCCTCAAATCCATGTGATAAGGAGATGATGTCATGCAAATTCATGTTGTCAATAACGGGGACAGCCTGTATACTATAGGCCGGAGATTTGGTGTCAACCATCAAAAGATTGCGCGGGACAATGGGATTAACCCCGGGGAGACGCTTGTGGTCGGCCAAGCCATTGTGATAATGGGCGTGGGTGAAAAGGCCAAGCTGGGCACCGTGAAAGTGAATGGGTATGCCTATGCCAATATTGCGGAGGATGTGCTTGATAAGACACTGCCTTATTTGACCTTTCTCAGCCTGTTCAGCTATGAGGCCCTTGAAAACGGCGATATCAAGCCAATAGCCGTGTCGGCGGCCGAAGATAAAGCCATTGCAAAGGCCATAGACAGCAATGTCAAGCCCGCCATGGTGATTACAAATATTGGCGCAAGCGGCAATTTCGAGCCGGAGCTGGCCCAGGCCATTTTAAACAATCCGCAAGTTGTTGATAAGCTCATTAACAATGTGCTGGAGACCATGCGCGCCAAAAAATATGCCGGGCTGGATGTGGATTTTGAATTCGTATTGCCGCAAGACAGGGAGGCCTACAACAATTTTCTGGCAAAGTGCGCCGAAAAGATGCACGAAAACGGCTTTTTCATTTCCTGCGCAATACCTGCCAAAGAGGCCGAAAGCACCACCGATGCGCTGTCCGGCGCCTATGATTATGCCGCAATCGGCAGCATTGTTGATTATGTAATCCTTATGACTTACGAATGGGGCTATGCCACAAGCGGCGCCATGGCTGTCGCCCCCATCATCAATGTGGAAAACACCCTGAAATTTGCGGTCTCTCAAATACCGCCTTCAAAAATATTGATGGGCATACCAAATTATGGATATGACTGGCCAACACCGGCATCGCGCCAAAATCCCGGCAGGGCCATATCAAATACGGCCGCCGCAGAATTGGCGCGCAAGCACAACCAGACCATAAATTTTGATGAAGATGCACAAACACCCTTTTTTGTATATTTTGACGAGGCCGGAAAGCGGCGCGAGGTCTGGTTTGAAGACGCCCGAAGCGTAAAGGCCAAGCTGGAGCTTGCGGCAAAGTATAAACTGGGGGGCTTTAGCTATTGGACAATAAATAGTTTTTGGCCGCAGAATTGGCTGATATTAAACACGATGTACAATATCTCAAGGGGTTAATATTCCGGCGTCCTGACAAATTATGCCGTCGGCGCTGAAAGCCTCCCAAGACAATGCTGCATCGTGCGCACTTTCTCGCGGCTTCAGGCCCGCCTTCCTTTGGCTTGAAGCTGCGGCCTTCCATTTCGCCGCGGGCGCCTTGCCGCAACATGGCATTTGGCGGATTTATGCCGATGGCAATGCGCCTATAGGAAGGGCGTGATAAAAAAATTCAAAATATACAACCATTTTGTCCTCTTTTCTGTTATAATAGATAGCAAGAGGTGGTAGGTATGGAAGACAGCATGATTTTGGAAATGTTTTTCAGGCGCCAGGAGACGGCCATAGCCGAAACCAGGCGCAAATATGGCAAGCGGCTTTTCAGGACGTCAATGAATATATTGCACAGCAATGAGGACGCGGAAGAATGTGTAAACGACACTTTGTTTAAGGCGTGGGAAGCAATCCCGCCCAGCCGACCGACTATGTTTGGCGCATATTTGGTAAAAATCGCGCGGAACTTGTCAATAAATAAGTGGGAGATAAGAAGTGCCGCAAAGCGCGGCGGCGGCGAGGTAAATTTGCTGTTAAGCGAATTGGAAGAATGTCTGCCTTCTGCGGGCGGACCGGAGCAAGAACACGAGGCCGCCCTGGTGACAGGGGCCATCAACACCTTTTTGGACAATATCGACAAAACCGCCAGGGTGGCCTTTGTTTTGAGGTATTTCCACGGCGAAAGCATCCGTGCCATCAGCGACAGATTTCAAATGAGCGAAAGCAAAATCAAGTCAATTCTTTTCAGGGCGCGCAAGAAACTTAGGACACATCTAGAAAAAGAGGGGGTTGTTATATGAGCGAATCCATCAAGGCCAAAAAGCTTTTTATCTGCATCGGCGAAATTGATGATGCCGTTTTGGAAGAAGCAGAAGCGGCAGACATACCCGCCGAAACTGTCACAGCACGAAAGCGTTATGTAAAATATGGAACTTTGGCCGCCGCCGCGTCTTTTGGCGTGGCCGTGACAACCTATTTGCTGCTTAGATACAGGCGCGTAAGCGCGAATGTAAATTGAAACGGTATCAATTCAGCTATCCACTGCCGTCCCATAAATGTGGTTGACAATTTGGAGGATGTGCATTATGATAGAGATTAAGCCTGTGAAGGCCAAAAAACATTGCCGGCTTAAAGCCGGAGAGAGGAGAAAAGTCTTATGGAAAAAAACAGCAATAAAAAAAGAAGGTTGGTTATTATTGGTGCGGTGCCGGTCGTATTGATTGCTGCGTTTTTAATCTTTACTTTCTGGCCTGCCGGTCCGGCAGAAATGCCAACCAGGGCACTTACAACTGCCGAGCAACAAATTGTCGACGCCTCCTTTGACACAAATTCCCTGACCGTCACTGCCGAAGAGGTATATTTGGCCATGAGAGGCGGCCGGGACATCACAGTCGTCGGTGTCATCAACCCCCTTGAAGAGCTGGTGCCGTTTTCCACATCATCCAGCGCAATACCCGGCGCATATCTTGTGTGGCGCCCGGATTACAGCGGAGGCGGCTCTGACGCGGCCATTTCGCCCAATGTCACAGGGATGAGAAGGTCCGTGGCCGAAATGGAAGCGCTGCTTTCCCGCGCAAATGTCACATCGGCGTCTGATATTGTCGTCTATTCCGCCGATTTAATGCACGATTCTGCCAGATTCGTATGGCAATTGCGGATGCTTGGCCATCAAAATATCTGGTATATGGACGGCGGCATGAACGCGTGGCTTGCGGCGGAATATCCCACCGGCGGAAGCTCTCGTTTGGCTGATGTGGAAACAAGAAGCAACTTTGTGGCCCCGAATTATAATCCGGCAGCCTTTAACGCCACATTGGAGATGGTAATCCATGCCCTTGAAAATCCTGACGAGTGGATTGTGATTGACACCAGAGCCCAGGCCGAATTTGACGGCGAGCAGGTTGGCGCGTCTTCCGGCGCTTTTGGTACAGGCAGAATCGCAAACTCGGTATTTATCCCTTGGAACGCCGTTATTGACCCCGATACACAGCTGCTGAGGTCCGAAGCGGAAATTGCGGACCTTTTCCTGGATGCCATTGGCGGCAGAAATGTAATCACATATTGCCAATCCGGCGTTCGTTCTGCCCACACATGGCTGGCCCTCACGGAAGTGCTTGGGCTTGAAAATGTCTGGAATTATGAGGGTTCTTGGATAGAGTGGTCCTACGCCGCTTCTGTATACAGCGACTTTGACGGAGCAAGAGTTCTGGAGCTGACAGAAGAATGGACAGATAACGAGGGCGCAATTTAAGTTTAACAAAAAACCCAAGAAGAGGTGAAAACAAATATGGTTTTTAGCCAAACCACCTTGGAAAACGCCAAAGCGATAGCCGAAAATTGCCAGGGCAGCCACCGCGCCTTTTGCGCTTCGCGTTGCCCCATGCATTGTGATGTCATCGGCTATGTCAATTTAATTGGCGAAGGCAAAACCACCGACGCAATTAAAAAAATACGGGAGGCGCTGTTTTTGCCGGGGACATTGGGCAGAATTTGCGCCCATCCCTGCGAGACCGTTTGCCGCAGGGAAACAGAATTTAACCAACCCATCGCAATTGCCGCCTTAAAAAGATATGCCGCCGACATGGCTGACGATGAGAGTTTATGGGATATTTCCAAAAAGCCCCAAACGGGCAAAAAAATTGCCGTGATAGGTGCCGGCCCTGCCGGTGCCCAGGCCGCGATTGATTTAGCAAAAGAGGGTCATGACGTTGCCATCTACGAAAAGCTGGATGTGGTGGGCGGCATGATGCGCGTGGGCATACCCGAATATCGCCTGCCGCGCAATCTGATTGACCGCGAATATACATATCTTACCAAGCTGGGCATTGCGATAAATTTGGGTGTTGAAATTGGCAAGGACATGCCTTTTAACGAGCTTGCAAACAACCACGACGCCGTAATCGTCGCAAACGGCGCCCACCAGGGCTTTGTGCCGCCCATCAAAGGCGCGGAAACAGGCGGCATCACAAATGCCGCGGACTTTTTAAAAAGCGTCTCTTTGGGAGATAAGAATCTAAAAGTTGGTAAAAATGTGCTGGTTGTGGGCGGCGGCGATGTGGCAATGGACTGCGCCCGCACCGCATTGCGCCTGGGGGCCGAAAGTGTGAATCTGGTTTCCCTTGAACGTATGGAAGAGCTGCCCGCCAGCAAACACGAGCAGACAGGCTCTCTGGACGAGGGTGTCGTTTTCAATCTTGGCTGGGGCGGCGAGGAGATTTTCTCCGAAAATGGCTCCGTCAGCGGCATTAAGCTGAAAGAATGTACCTCTGTGTTTGACGCCGAGGGCAAATTCAGCCCCTCTTTCAGCGAAAACACCCAAGAAATTTCATGCGACATGCTTATTTTCGCCACGGGCCAGCGCGTGCAGGATGTGACGGGCGGCGCCCTTGCGCAGGGCGGCGGCAGCAGATATGACGCGGACAAGGATACCCTGGCGACCTCTGTCGACAAGGTTTTTGTCGCCGGAGACTGCGCCGGCGCCACCATTGTGGTAGAGGCCATGGCCCTGGGGCGCAAAGCCGCCGTTTCTGTCAACAGATTTTTAGCCGGCATGGACCTGAAAGAAGACAGGGACCTGGACAACGAATATAGCTGCGAAACCGCGCTGGACATCCCTCTGCCGGAAGATTTGCAAGACCTTCCCAGAAAGCATACGAGAGAGCTTGACCCCAAAGCGCGCATAGGCAGCTTTGAGGAATGTGACCTGGGCTTTGACGATGAAACCGCGCTTCAAGAAAGCCAGCGCTGCATAAAATGCGAATGTAAGCAGTGCATGACGGAATGTATAATGTTCAACGAATTTACCCAATTCCCGGGCATGATGTTTGAGGCTTTCCTTAAAGATGGCAAAATAGAACCTCTTGCGGTCTACTCCTGTAATATGTGCGACCAATGCACAATTGTTTGCCCCGAAGACTTTAAATTCGCGGCGCTTTTCGGCGATTTGCGCAAGGACATGGTTATTGCCAACAACGGCGAATCGCCCATGGCGGGCCATAAGGCCATCAACATGCACCAAAAACTTGGTTTCTCCAAGATGTTTACAACACGCAAAAAAGGGGGTAAATAATAATGTCCAGAAAAGCATTTTTGCCGGGCTGTGCATTGCCTTCATACAATCCTCAGGCAGTGGAAGCCACAATAAGGCACCTAAAAAATATATACCCCGATTTGTCCGTCGTTCAAAAATGCTGCGGCAAACCCACCATCGCCGTTGGCCAGGCAGAAAAATTTGCGGAGCGATTTGCGGGCCTTGTTGAAGATATTAAATATTGCGAGGCCGACGAAGTGATTGTGGCCTGCCAAAGCTGCATGAAGACCCTTAAAGGCTGCGAGGATTATAAAACAACCTCTCTGTGGGAGCTTTTGCCCTTAATCGGCCTGCCAAAAGAGCTTGTGGGCAAGGCCAGGGACAGCGATGTGGTCTTTTCTGTGCATGATTCATGCTCTGTGCGCGATTATACGGGCATACACAACGGCATCCGCTGGACTTTGGCCGCATTGGGATATAAATTTGTGGACCCCCCCGGCCGCGCCCGGGATATGGCCCGTTGCTGCGGCTTTGGCGGTATGATTGTGCCCGTCAGCCCCGATATTGCCCAGCGCGTTATGCGCCGCCGTGTTGACGACTTTCCCACAAGCAAAAGCGTTGTATATTGCGCCGCGTGCCGCTCGTCCTTTATGACGGTCGGGGCGGATTCCTGGCATATTCTTGACCTTCTCTTCGGCGATGTGGTATACGAAAATACGCCGCCGCCGGCCAATGTACTCGCCAGCCCCCTTAAGGCTTGGGGCAACCGCCACAAAAGCAAGAGGCTGATAAATACTGTTATGAAATAGGAGGGCCAATGTATGGCTGAGAATGAAAAGAAAAAGGGCGGGCTGCTTAAAATCATTATCGCCGTGCTGGTTATAGGCGCAGTGATTGCTGTCGCCTATATCACAGATGTCATAAGATTTTTAAACCCGCAATATGAAAATAGCCTTATAGTTTTGATGGAACAATGGCAGGCGGATTTGGGCGGCCTTGTGTTTCTGCTGTATCTGGGCTATATCGTGCTTTATGTGATAGCCGCTGTATTTATGCTGCCCGCGCTGATATTTACAATTGCGGCGGGCATGGTCTTTGGCCCTGTTTTTGGCGCTATTTTGGCGCTTTTGGGCGCCACCGTGGGCGCCGCCGCCGCTTTTATTGTGGCCCGCTTTGTGGCAAGGGACTCCATAGAAAACAGGTTTGGCTCCAGCGCGCTGTTTAAAAAGATTGACGACGGCATAAAGCAAAACGGCGTCAGCTTTTTGATATTGACGCGCCTTGTGCCAATATTCCCATACAATGTCCAAAATTATATCTATGGCCTCACGCCAATAAAATTCGGGACATTTGTGATTGTTTCGCTGATAACCATGGCGCCGGGGGCCTTTATCTATGCCTTTATGGCCGGCATAATTGTACATGAAGGCATTTCCTTCCAGCTTTTGCTGTACTTCGCCGGGGCCGGTATCATCCTCTTCCTTGTTTCGTTGATACCAAAATACATAGCCAAGAAAAAGGGCATTAACTTAAACGAAGATAAGGAATAGAGGAAATCACTTGAAAGCAAACGCCGTCATACTTTTTACGAGAATCCCGCTGCCGGGTAAAACAAAAACCAGATTG
>JAITMW010000016.1 GCA_031277155.1 Clostridiales bacterium
TGCAATATGGCTTGGCGGGCATCGCCGTCCCAATCCACCTCAAAGCCCAGCTGCTCAAACACGCCGCGCACAGGCACAAGCGTCCTGTCATCAACGATAACGGGGCCTTGGCCGTCAAAATCCACAGCCACACCTTCAATGGCCACACTGATAGTGTTACCATCATTGGCATAAACAGCTGCGGCCCCAAGGCCAAAGGCAAAAATCACAGTCAAAATCAGTGTGGCAATCCGGCGGGCGGAGACGCCATTCCCGCGCCCTGCTTCTTTGATGTACATAAAATTTCCTCCTTTTGTTCGTTGCATTTTGCTAATTGTAACATCTGTATGCAGCAATTGCAAGATATTTTTGGAAATTTTATGTTGATTATTCCGACACATTCAGCAGCCTTATGCGCAATGTGCCCCTAAATAATTCCGCCTCGCCGTCACGATAAATTGGCCCGCCAATGTCGATAAAGGCATATTCGCCGTTGGCCACGATATGGTTAAGGCCTATGCCTTGATGCACCACCGATTTTTCTATATAGCCCAGCAGATGCCAGGTTTCGCCCTCGTCCCGGCTATACCAGATGGAGGCGGGAAATTCATATCCGCCATAAGATAAAAACGCTGTGTAAATTATGTTATGCGCCATTATCATATCATATGCCGGGCCAAAGAAAGGCGGCGGCAGGGTGAAGGCGCGGGTCATCTCGCCTGTATGCCTGTCATATCGGGCTATGCCCATCCAGGGGCCGCCGTCCAGCCCCCAAAGGATGTGATTTTCAAAGGCGATGCCGCTGGTGGGCTGAAAGCCGCTTATGACTTGCGTCCAGTTGTAGCCATTGTCAACAGACCTGATTATTTGGGCGTTTTGGCCGTCGCCAACGGCCTGATATATTATGCCGTCGGCCGTCATCAGGATTTTGTGGTTGTGATAGTCCAATATTTGGGGCGGGGTGTATATGGTCGTCCAGGTCTCGCCGAAATCCAGCGAGCGATATATGTGCCGGGCATTGTTTGGCAGCCATTTATAGCCATATTCGGACACAAACATCATGCCGCCGCGGGATGTGATATTCCAGCGCATGGGCGCGCCCGCGGCAATGTCCAGCACCTTTTGGAAGGTTTCGCCGCCGTCAGAGGATTTAAAAAGCTCGGCGGTGCCAATGGCCGCCCAGCGGTCCAGCGTGGTAGCTACGAAAATATTGCCGTAATCATCGGCATAAATGGCGTTTATGGGCCTTATAAATTCATAGACCGGCGCCCAGCTTTCGCCCTGGTCGGTGGATTTTAGCAAATTGCCCGTCCTAAATTGCGTGGCCCAAAGGATGCCGCCGTCCTCGCGGGGCTGATATTCCATCACAATCACGCCCCAGTCCAAAAAGGCATAATCCGTGATGAAATTCCGAAAATTGTCCGCGGGGCGGTGGTCGATGCCGCGGGCCACGTCATGGCTAATTTGCACCGTGCGCGTTGTGGCGTTAAAGCCCACATAATAGCCAATAGCCTCAAGCAATGGGCGTATGGGCAGCATTGTGCTGTCCCCGATGATTTGCGCGGGCACCTCCAGCGGAAATTCTGTGCTGTTAATCGTGAATATATCGCTGCCGACGGTGATTGTCACAATGGCGTCCTGGCCTGATAAGGTGGCGGTTTGTGTGGATGGATTCCAATGCATAAAAAATCCCAGCCCCTGGAAAACTTCCCGTATGGGCACCAGCGTCCTGCCGTCCACAATGGTGGGGCCTTGGCCACGAAATTCCACTTGTTCAAAGCCTATGTCCACATTTATCTCGCTTGCGTATAATGACGCCGAGGCAAAGATGCCAAAGGATGAAATTAACAATGCCGTCAGCAATTTTCTTGACACTTTCAAAATAATTCCCCCTATAAAAGGCGCAATCCACACGGGCTGCGCCTTATTTGCCTATTGCGGCGCGTCTTGCGCCCGGCCGGCCTCGACCTCTGCCATTCTTTCTAAAAAGCCGTTGATGCCGTCTACCAATTCGTCACATTGTTCGGGGCTCATACCATGAACCTGACAAGCCTCTGCAAGAGACTCGTGCGCGGCGGCCCCTCAGCCCACGCAATGCATACCATGCTGCATCAATATCACGGCAATGCGTCTTTCGACGGCCAAGATATCGTTTATCAGCATGTCCTTGCTGATTTTTTTCATTGGATTTCCTCCTATATTTAAGATTGTATTGTCATCTAATGATGCCTATTGACGGGAAATAGGTGAAGGCCGCACGCCCAAGGATATTTTCACGGGGCAAAAATGTGTTGTTCCACCCGCGGCTGTCCGTAGAATTATTTCTGTTGTCGCCCATGACAAAATAGCTGTCCTCCGGCACGTTGAAGGTGAGGTTTTGGTCGCGGGGCGGCTCCAGAAGATACCATTCGTCCAGCGGCTCTGTACTTTCGTTGATGAAAACCTGCCCGCCGACAATGTCGACCCTATCCCCCGGCATACCTATTATGCGCTTAACGTGAAGCTCGGATTCATCGTCGGGAAAACGAAAGACCACCACGTCAAAACGCTGTGGCTCTGAAAATATATAGGACAGGCGCCACGCCACAAGGCGCGACTGCACAGCAATTGTATCGCGCATAGAGCCCGTGGGCACCGCCGCGTTGACAATAAGCACATTGTTGATGACAAAGGCCGCCGCGGCCGCAAATAACAAAACACGCACCCAGGAAAAAATTTCTTTTCTAATTTTTTCGCCGCGGGACATGCCTTCATTGTTTTCGTTTACTTCATTTGATTCCATATTTGCCTCCATATGCTTACAAAATTGTATTTTGAATATTATAGCAAAAAAGTCTGACAATAGCAATAGGAATTTCGGATTGGCGGCGGCCAACCGGCATTGATTCAATTTGTAGGGCGGGGGCGCAATTCCCCGCCCTACGTTATAATAAATGAATTAACTTGAAAAAGATACCCGATTTTTGCCCTTTTCCTTGCTTCTGCGCATAAGCTCGTCGGCGCGCTGTATGATGGTTATCAATGTGTCGTCGTCCCTAACCACCGTGGCGCCCAAAGACGCGGAAATGGAGACCTCGCCGCTGCCCGTGGAAACTTCGGATTTTGACACCAACACGCGGATTTTTTCTGATATCAGCGTGGCCTCGTGGTCTTGCGAAATTTCAAAGATGCCCAAAAATTCCTCGCCGCCCCATCGCCCAAACATATCCGTGTTTCTTATGGTGTGCATAACGCTGGCTGACGTGGCTTTAAGGACGGCATCGCCCACATCGTGGCCATAATTTTTGTTAAAGCCGCCGAAGTCGTCCAAATCCAAAAACACCACGCAAAATTTTCTGCCAAAACGCCTGGATTCGCTAAGTTTAAATTCCAAGAAGGTTTCCAGGCTTCTTCTGTTGGGCAAACCCGTAAGCCTGTCCGCCGCGGCGGAATTGGCCAAATCTTCAATTAAGTCGTCGTCATACACCACGGGAGAGCTTTGGACAAAAACCTCTACGCCGCCGATAATTTCGCCGTTTTCCTCAACCGGAAACATATTCACCTTTATGGGTATGCGCTGGCCGTTTTTATGGCGTACAAATACGTCGCCGCTTCTAAGCACACCGTCAATTATGGTGGCATAAAGGGGACAGCCGATTTCGCATAAATTGCGTCCTTCGTGGTCAATGTGGTTTAGCATGGTGTCCTGGCATTTTACGCCCACAATTTCTTCCCTGCTATAGCCCGTAATTTCTTCGGCCGCGTTGTTCCAAAAAGTGATGCGCCTATCTTGATCTACAAAATACACGCCATCCTTGAGTACGTTAATAATCTCCAAATATAGCTTTTCCTTTTCCATTACATCACCTCTTGGTAAAATTTAATTTAACTCCTAATTATTCGGGGGATTATCGTAATTTATATTATAACACATATATTCGAACAATTTCAACAAAAAAAGGCGGTTTATACCGCCCCTTTTTTGTCATCCCGCAACCTCCATCGCACCAAGGCCGCCGGGCTGCATCATCAGCATTATCAGCAAAAGCATCGTCATGTTGTCGCCGCCGCCCTTGAAGGCAGAGCCATCCATCATCATCATCAGCAGTAGCAGCAAAGGCAAATTGTTGTGACCCGGTCTGTGCATATGCATATAACACCTCGCGTTTTTTAGAGTTTATACATCTTATGCTGTCTCATTTTGTCCTATTCAAGCTATTGCTTCTTGACGCAACCGTGAAAGTGACCTATAATTGATATGGGGTGAAAATATGGAAAACCGGCAAAATCTTAAGCTGGGCAAGCAAAAGGCCGTCATCAAAACTGTCTTTGTCTATAAAATAAATGTGGCCATTGCCGCCATTTTGTTGTTTATAAATATTCAGGCGCTTGTGTCCGTGATATTGGAAGGCGCCGGAACCACAGCTGTCTTGACAGGCACAATGCTGACGCTGGTTTCGCTGGCCTATGGCCTGTTTTCACTAAACGGCTATCTGACCAAAATCATCGTACACGAGGGCGGCTTTGTAATGAAAAGCCTCTTTAGAGAAACCACCATCTTTGGCGGCGAAATAAAAAAAGCGGTGTTTAATCGCGTTACCATGAAGAAAATGAGAATTACCATCACAATTCAAGATGCTGCCGATATCAAAATAAACACCGCAAAATATGTAGATATTGTGCCGCTGGTAGAATTTTTGGCGAACTTTAAATCTTAAATTCCCCTCTAGAGGGGTGGGCTTTAGCCCGGGGTGGTTATTCCCCTCCTTTTGAGGGGTGGCTGCGCCCGCCTTTGGCGCAGACGGGGTGGTTATCCCCCTATTTCTTAAACTTATTAAAAAACCCCTTCTTGGCATCTTCAATCTGCTCGCCGCCTTCGGCGGCAAATTGGCGCAAAAGGTCTTTTTGCGTGTCGGTTAGGTTCTTAGGCACAACCAATTTCAATACAACCACCATATCGCCGGATTTGTTTGACGAATTTATATACGGCATACCCTTGCCGCGCAGGGTTATTATGGCATCGGGCTGCGTGCCGGGCGAAAGTTTGTGATATTCTTCGCCATAGGGCGTTTCAATCGCAATTTCGCCGCCCAATGCCGCCTGCGAAAATGAAATTTGCTTTTCCGCGTAAATATCATTGCCGCGCCGCACATAGGACGGATGGGATGCCACCAAGATGCGCACATAAAGGTCGCCCTTCGGCGCGCCCACTTCGCCGGCCTCGCCCGCCCCCCCATATTTTATGCTTTGGCCGTTGCCTATGCCCTTGGGCACGGACACCACAATCTTTTTGCGTTTATTTTCTTTTCCGCTGCCGTGGCAGATTGTGCAAGGCTCTTTAACAACCTTGCCGGAACCGCGGCAGGCTCTGCATGTGCTGGCGGTTTCCATATATCCCAGAGGCGTCTGCACAGTTTGGCGCGTCTGCCCGCTGCCGCTGCACACTTTGCAGCTTTCCGGCGTTGTGCCCTGCTTTGCGCCCGTGCCGCGGCAGCCGTCGCAATTGTCCTTTATGGAAAATTCCAGCTCGCGCTCTACGCCAAAAATGGCGTCTGCAAAGTCAATTTGCAGCGTAATTTCCACATCACTGCCCGGCGCGGGGCCGCGCCTGCCGCGACGCCTGCCGCCAAAAATGCCCATATCGTTGAAGATTTCGGCAAAGTCGGCAAAATTTCCAAAGCCGCCAAAGCCGCCGCCGCCAAAATCGGCCCCGCCGGCCGAATGGCCAAATTGGTCATATTTTGCACGTTTGTCCGCGTCCGAAAGCACCGTATAAGCCTCGTTTACCTCTTTAAACCTGGCCTCGGCCCTTGCGTCGCCGGGGTTAGAGTCGGGGTGATATTTCTTCACGGCCGCCCTGTATGCCTTTTTCAGCTCGTCTTCCGACGCACTCCGCGGAACGCCCAAAATTTCGTAATAATCCTGCTTTGCCATCTATGCCAATCCCCTTCTTGTTGCAGCTGTTCCAATGCCTGCCGGCAAATTTCCGCAAGATGCGGCACATGGTTGTGCATTGCTTCCCAAACTTTTTCTGCATCTTGCTTCGCGACTTCCAGGCATACCTCATAATCCTCATGCCTGGTTGCCACCAAAACCTCTATGCTTAACCTTTCGTAACGGGAATTAACCACCCCGGGCTAAAGCCCACCCCTCCACGGAGGGGAATTAACCGCCCGGGGCACCCCTAATTCCCCTCCGTGGAGGGGTGGCGCGAAGCGCCGGGGTGGTTATTCCCCTAAACCTCTTTATAGTCACCTTCTACGCTATCCCCATCGCCACCGTCGGCGTCCTCATGATGGTGATGGTCCTCATGGGCCTGGGCTTCCCCCGCCGCCTGATAAATCTTTCCGGCGATGCCCTGCATAATCTCCGACAGGTTTGCGATGTCGGATTTTAATATGTCGGCATCTGCAGCCGTCATGGTGTCGATGTTCATGGCGTCGTTGCCGGCTTTCAGCTTGCCCAGCGCGGCCTCCAGCGCGGCTTTGTCGTCATCGGCTATCGCTTCGGCATTGTCCGCCATCAGCTTTTCCGTCTGGAAAATCAGGCTGTCGGCCTCGTTTTTCGTGTCCACAATCTCTTTGCGGGCCCGGTCGGCCTCTTCAAATTGCTTTGCCTCATCCACGGCCTTTTGTATGTCCTCGTCGCTCATTTTGGAGGAGGCCGTAATGGTTATTTTCTGCTCTTTGCCGGTGCCAAGGTCTTTGGCGGACACATTTACGATGCCATTGGCGTCAATATCAAAAGAAACTTCGATTTTGGGCACGCCGCGCGGCGCCGGCAAAATGCCGTCCAGCCTAAATTCACCTAGCTTTTTGTTATCTTTGGAAAATTGGCGCTCGCCTTGCACCACAACAATGTCCACGGCGCTTTGGTTGTCCGCCGCGGTGGAATACACCTGTTTGGAATTGGCCGGGATAGCCGTATTGCGCTCTATCAGCCGCGACACAACGCCGCCCAGGGTCTCGATACCCAGGGAAAGGGGCGTTACGTCCACAAGAATCAAGTCTTTTAGCGTTTCATCGCCGGAGAGCTTGCCGCCCTGTATGGCCGCGCCTATGGCCACACATTCATCGGGATTGATGCCTTTAAAGGGCTCGTGCCCCGTGATATTTTTTACGGCATCCTGAATGGCCGGTATGCGGGTAGAGCCGCCCACCAGCAGCACTTTGTCCAGCTTCGACGCGGAAATACCGGCGTCTTTAAGGGCGTTGTTGACGGGCTGGATGGTTTTTTCCACCAAATCCGCCGTCAGCTCGTTAAATTTGGCGCGGGTAAGGCGTATGTCCATGTGCTTTGGGCCGTCCTGATTGGCCGTGATAAACGGAATGTTAATGTCGGTCTGGGTAACTGTTGAAAGCTCTTTTTTGGCCTTTTCGGCTGCCTCTTTCACGCGCTGAAGGGCCAGTTTGTCCTTGCTTAAGTCGATACCATCGGTATTTTTAAACTCTTTTACGAGATATTCGATAATGCGCTCGTCAAAATCATCGCCGCCCAAGCGGTTTATGCCGTTGGTAGAAAGCACCTCAACCACGCCGTCGCCAATATCAATTACAGACACGTCAAAGGTGCCGCCGCCCAAATCAAACACCAAAATCTTCTGCTCTTTTTCGTTGTCAAGGCCATAGGCCAGGGCCGCCGACGTGGGCTCGTTGATAATGCGCTTTACGTCAAAGCCCGCAATTTTGCCCGCGTCCACAGTGGCCTGCCTCTCGTCGTCGCCAAAATATGCCGGCACGGTGATGACGGCCTGGGTCACGGCGCCGCCCAGATAGGCCTCCGCGTCGGCCTTTAGCTTTTGTAGAATCATGGCAGAAATTTCCTGCGGTGTATATGCCTTATTATCAATCGTAATTTTCTGCTTTGTGCCCATGGCCCGCTTGATGGACATCACTGTGTTGTCGGGGTTTGTGATGGCCTGGCGTTTTGCCGCCTCCCCCACAAGACGCTCGCCGCCTTTGGTAAAGCCCACTATAGACGGCGTGGTGCGCCCGCCTTCGCTGTTGGCGATGACGACAGGTTTGCCGCCCTCCATAACAGATACGCATGAATTTGTTGTTCCCAAATCAATTCCAATAATTTTTGACATATTTTTGCTTTCCTCCTAAATAATTTTACTGTTAAAATATAGTTCATCCGGGCAAATATCCTGGCCGTGAAGCCATTCCACGCTAAGCCCGGCAATTTTCACTGTCTCAAAAAGATAGGGCTTTCTCAATTCCCGATAGGCGGGATGGTTTAAATAGGGCTTTACGTCGAACAGACGTGTTTCGCCATTATCAAAGCTCACAAGCAGGCAATAATCATCCGAGGGCACCACTTTGACCGCCATCGGCCGTATTTTGACAACATCCGAAATTTTAATCACCTAAGCCCTTCTATTTTAAGCACTTCGCCGTATTTCTGCCACGCCGTCCAGGCGGCATTAAGGCTATCTTCATACAGAGCCGCCCAGGCAACAACGTATTTATGCTGTTTAGACGGCAGTTTGCCTTTTATACAATTTCCCTCAAGGTCATAAACAGCTTCAAATTCGGCATATCTTGCGTGACAATGGGGTTTGTGGTGCTTGCCGCCCTCTTCTGTGTAAATGGTAATCAAAATCCCGTAAAAATGCGATAATAATGGCATAAATTCACCCTCCAATAGGTCTGCCGATATTCATATCCTTGCGCCACTGCGGCGGCTCGCCGCAATCTGCGAAATATTCATCCAGACGCGCAATTTTGCCGTCTATAATCTGCACAAAAGATGTTACAAAGACGGCAAAGCCCTCGTTGTCATATACTTTCGCCACAAAAATCGGTGTGTCGCCCGCATTTTCTGCTCGCACAACATCCGCCCGCCAATCACCCGGATATTCGCAATTTGCCCGGAGATATTCGTCAACTGTGAAGCTCTCGTTGCTGTCATGCCAGTTAATTATCGCATCGTCAACGAAAAACTTCCGCAAGGCATCGGCATCCTGCGCCGCCACAGCCGCCATAAATGCCGCCGGGTCAAAAGTCATCTGCATATACATATTCCTCCTAATTCGCCACAACCACCACCGCGTGGCGTATAACACTGCCTTTGTAGACATATCCTCCCTGCAATTCTTCCGCCACCACGCCCTCATCAAGACTTTCGTCCTTGATATGCGATACCGCGGAATGATATTTTGTGTCAAATTTTTCGCCCACAGCCGGAATTTTTTCAATCCCAAGGTTTTCCAGCATGGTGTGCAGCTGGCTTTGTATCATCATCATGCCGGCGGCGAAGGGGTCTTTTTTGTCGGCATTTTTTACGGCCAGCGCAAAATTGTCGATAATCGGCAAAAGCGCCGACACCACCTCTCGCACCCCTTTGTCAAATATTTGTCCCATTTCTTTGGATGTGCGGTTGCGATAATTCTCGAATTCAGCGGCCTGATGCCTTATTTTGTCCATGCACAGGTCGTTTAGCTCTTTTGCGGCGGCAAGCTCCAAATGCAGCTTTTCTGCGGCCTCGGGCGTGATGGCGCCGCATTTGTCAATGATAAAATCATCCACAATTTCGCCGAAAATCTCCGCGTCGCAGCCGCATTTGCTGTCTTTGCTGCTCTCGAATTTATCTATGATTATATCATCCACAATTTCGCCAAAAATTTCTTCATCTATTTTTCGTCTCGGTTCTTTCTCCATTTTACACCCTCCTTTCTGTGTTGGATGCCGCCATGTTTTGTAAAACCGACACAGCCTGCGAATAGTCCATCCTTGTGGGGCCTATAATTGCAATATTGCCGTAAAAATGCTCGTTGATGCGGATTTTCGCCTTGATGACAGAGCAATCTTTCAGCATGACATTTTTGTTTTCCGCGCCGATTATAATTTGGATTTCTTCCGAATTGTCGGCCAAAAGTGTAATCAGGCCGTCCTTTTCCTCCAGCGCGCCCACGACGGCGCGGGCCTTGTCTACATTTGCAAATTCAGGAAATTCCAGGATATTTTTCACACCACCGATATAAATCTGCACATTGTCAGCAGAGGACAACGCATCTACAATGGCGGCAATCAGAGGCTCCGCAAAATCGGGGTCAATATGCATGTCATAAAACCGCTGCCTGGTTCTGCCCAGATACAGCTTGTTGCTTAAATCGTCGGCGTCCGCATCCGCCAAAATCTTTGTCAATTCCGCCGAAATGCGCCCGGCAGTGGCATTGCCCACGGTTTGGGTGCGCGGCAGGGCCAGCACGCGGTTTTTCACGGCCTTTAAATCCGTAATCAGCATCAGCGCAAAGGTGCTTTCGCCCACAGGCACCAGCTGAATATGCTTGATTTTGTGCCGCTTTGCCAGAAAATCCGCCGCCACCGTTGTATAATTCGTCACAAAAGATATGGCGCGGGCCAAATCCCTCATTAGAAGGTCGATATGGCTTAAATTCTGTGTTATGGACTGTTGAAGATACTCCTGATGCTCTTGCGGCAGGCGCTTATTGGGCATCACTTCGTCAACATACAGGCGATATCCCTTGTCGGAAGGCACGCGCCCGGAAGAGGCATGAGGCGCGACAATATAGCCCATTTCTTCCAAATCGCTCATTTCGTTGCGGATGGTTGCGCTGGAAATGCCCAAATCATATTTTTTGGCGATGGTGCGAGAGCCTATAGGCTCTGCATGGGCGATATAATCATTGATTATGGCTTCAAGAATCCTGATTTTTCTAAGGTTAAGCTTAAGCATACAACCCACCCACCTCTGTTATGAATCCGGTCTTGTTAGCACTCTAACCTGGTGAGTGCTAACGAAAATCAATATACCACGATTTCAAATTTTTGTCAAGTAAAAAATTCGGTTGATGTTGACGCGGCGACGCAAAGGTATTATAATTGTAGTTAAAACAAAATTCACGGAGGATAAGACATTGAAAAAACTCGGCTTAAACAAAATTCGCGAAGAATATCTAAGATTTTTTGAGGAAAAGGAGCATCTGCGGCTGCCCAGCTTTTCGCTGATACCGGAAAGTGACAAGACGCTGCTTTTAATTGTGGCGGGCATGGCGCCTATGAAGCCCTATTTCACGGGGCAGGCCACGCCGCCCGCCGTGCGCGTGGCCACAAGCCAAAAATGCATACGTACGCCGGACATTGAATCTGTCGGCAAAACCGACCGCCACGCCACCTTTTTTGAGATGCTGGGCAATTTCAGCTTTGGCGACTATTTTAAGGAAGAAACCATCGCGTGGGCCTGGGAATTTTTGACGCAAAGGCTGGAGATTCCCGCCGAAAAGCTGTCTGTTACCATATATCTGGACGACGACGAGGCGCATAAAATTTGGAGCGAGAGCGTGGGCGTGCCGACAGAGCGCATATATCGCATGGGGAAAGACACCAATTTTTGGGAGCTGGCTTCGGGACCCTGCGGGCCATGCAGCGAGATTTTTTATGACCGGGGGCCGGCCTTTGGCCAAGACGATTTTTTGGCCAGCGAAGCCGCGGGAGAGGACCGCTATATCGAGATTTGGAATCTGGTGTTTATCCAGTTTAACAAGGCCGAAGACGGCACATACAACCCCCTGGCCAAGCCCAGCATTGACACGGGCATGGGGCTGGAGCGCATGGCCATGGTGATGCAGGGCGAACAGTCCATTTTTGATGTGGATGTGATGAAGGCCATCAGGGATGAAATTTGTGGCATAGGCGGCATGAAATACGGCGCGGACGGCAAAAAGGATGTGTCTATCCGGTTGATTACGGACCATATTCGCTCCGCGGTGTTTATGGCCTCTGACGGCATCATGCCCGAGGGCGAGGGGCGCGGCTACATCCTGCGCCGCCTGATACGCCGCGCCGCGCGGCATGGACGGCTTTTGGGCATGAGCGAGCGCTTTTTGGCACGGCTTTCCTCGGTGGTCGTCACGAATTTTGGCGCCGCATATCCGGAGCTGATTGAGAAAAGGGACTATATCGCGAAGCTGATAGACCGGGAAGAGCAGCGTTTTTACGAGAATTTGGACAGCGGACTGAATTTGCTTTTGAAATTGAAAGAAAGCGCAAAATCGCAAGGCAGGAATTTGATTGCGGGTGCGGATACGTTTAAGCTGCATGATACTTTTGGTTTTCCGCTGGAGCTTACGCGGGAAATTTTGGAAGAAGAGGGCTTTGCGGTGGACGAGGACGGATTTCGCGAAGAGATGGAGAAACAGCGCAGCCGCGCCAGGGCCGCGCGGGAAGAATCCACATATGATATTGGCGGCGCCTCTGTTTTTGATGATGTTTCGGCCCCTGCCACGCTGTTTGTGGGCCATCAGCCAACCGCCGTGGAAGATGCCGCCATTTTGCATATAGCGGCAGGGGAGCAATTGGTGGAAACGGCCGCAAAGGGCGCGGATGTGGCCGTGATTGTGGACACGACGCCCGTTTATGCCGAAAGCGGCGGGCAAATGGCGGATTTTGCGACGATAATCACGCCGAGCGGCGAGATTTCTATAATTGATTGCATCAAGACCAGGAGCGGCCATTTTGTCCATGTGGGTAAGGTTGTCTCCGGCGAGGTGAGGGCCGGGCAGGCCGCCGAAATTCGCATTGACACAGAGCGGCGCGCGGGCATTACGCGCCATCATACCGCCACGCATCTTCTGCATATGGCGTTGCGGGATGTGCTTGGCGCGCATATTACGCAAGCGGGCGCGGCGAAATTTCCGGACCGTCTGCGCTTTGATTTTGCGCATTTTGCGCCTGTTTCGCCGGAAGAGCTGGCAAAAATTGAGGATATTGTAAACGGCGCGATTTTGCGCGATTTGCCCGTGAAAATCGAGGAAATGCCCATTGGGGACGCAAAGGCCAAGGGGGCCGTGGCCCTGTTTGGCGAAAAATATGGCGATGTGGTGCGTGTGGTTGATATTGGCGGCATTTCCACGGAGCTTTGCGGCGGCACCCATTTGGATGCTACGGCGCAAATCGGCCCTTTTAAGATTGTGTCGGAAAGCGGCATTGCCGCCGGGGTGCGGCGCATAGAGGCCATTGTGGGCCACGCTGCGCTGGAATATTTCAGGGGCGCCTGTGATAAATTGGCCGAAATTTCGGCCTTTTTGAAGACGCGCCCGGAAAATTTAATCGACCGCATCGGCCAGCTGATAAGCACCGCCAAGGATGCTGAAAAACAGCTGGCAAAGCTGCGTCAGGCGGACGCAAGGTCCAATGTGGACGACATTTTGGCCGCTAAAGAAGACATCGGCGGCATAGCCGTGGTCAGCGCAACCCTGCGTGACATAGACATGGAAGGCCTGCGGGGCCTGTCTGATGCCCTGATGGACAAGCTGGGCAGCGGCATTGTGCTTCTGGCGGGCGATATGGACGGCAAGGGCAATATTTTGGCGCGGGCTTCAAAAGACCTGCTTTCCCGCGGCATACACTGTGGCAATATTGTCAAGGCGGCGGCCACAGCGGCGGGCGGCGGCGGCGGCGGCCGGCCGGACATGGCCCAGGCGGGCATAAAAGATGCCGCCAAGGTGAAAGTGGCCATGGAAGCGGCCAAGCAGGCTTTGAGATAATCGTTAACCACGAAAGGCACGAAAAAACACGAAAATTTCGTGCCTTTCGTGTTTTTCGTGGTTTAAAATTATTTTAGTAGTCCAGCCTTCTGTAATATCTGCGTATTTGCTTTGGATGCTTTAAGGCGTCTTCCAAATGTACGGTTATGCGCTCGCAAACGGATTCCATAACCAAGGGCGAAATATATCCCCGAAATTCCGGGCTTATGCCCTTAAGAGCATAATCCTTGGTGTCAAACACAGTGAATTTTGCGCATATCCGTGGCACAAAATTCTCCACCCTGTCCGCCAGGGGCCTGGATTCATCCTCACCTTTAAACAGCACCACCGAAGTGTCCCTGTCTATAATTTCCAGCGTGCCGTGGAAGAAGTCCGACGCATGTACGGATTTTGTGCGCATCCAAAACATTTCTTCAAGTATGCACATGGCGTAGCAGAATGTCCAGCCCCACATGTTTCCGGCCCCTATGAAATAATGGATAGGCTCGTCGCAATATTTTTTAGCGAAGTCACGGGCCTTTTCATCGGCGGCCTTTTGGACATCCACAAGCGTCTCCGGCAAACCGTCCAGCTCCTTAAAGAATTTGTCATATTCCGGAAATTCGTTGTTAAGATGCAAAAGACGCAGCAAAACCGCGTGCCAAAAATATGTGTTTCCGTGGGTGTTTATTATGGGATAATCCGCCAGCTTTGCCATCGGGCCGTCTTCCTTGGCCGTAAAAGCGATGATTTTTGCGCCCTGTTTGCGCACATATTCGGCCGCGTTAATGACCTCGGGGGTGTCCCCCGTCACAGACGAAAGAAATACAAGCGAATCCTTTGAAAAGCGCTTGTTGCCGCATAGGACAAACTCCGCGGCTCTTTCCATCCTAAAATCAATGGTCGAATGGGCTTTCAAAAAAGGCTCCCATTCCATATGCGATGTTGTGCTTCCGCCCACGCCTATAAGAAACACATTTTTAAACCCGCGTTTATATTCGGCGTCAACAGCCTTTTCAACGTCATTTCTGATTTTAAGGGCCCCTTTATGCCTTTCCAAAAAGGCCTTTTCATCGAAGTTAAACATATTTGCCTCCTATAGTAAAATCTCTTATCCTTTAACGCCCCCGGCGGTCAGGCCCCTGACAAGCTGCTTCTGACATGCCAAAAACACCATAATAATGGGTATGGCCGAAAGCGCAAGCCCTGCTATCAGCGTCGTCCATCTTGTTACAAGGGTGCCCCTGAGGTTCATAAGCCCGACAGGTATTGTCCTAAGGGAGTCGGATTCGATAAACACAAGGCCAAACATAAACTCATTCCAAAATGTCATGGCGGCCAGCAGCGCCGATGTAGCAATTATGGGCCGCGCTATGGGCAGCACCACCCTCAGGAATATCCCAAAGGACGAACAGCCGTCAATAAAGGCCGCTTCCTCAATTTCCCTCGGCATACCCAAGAAATAACCCCGCATCAAGAAGGTGATAAAAGGTATGCGAAACGCCACATAGGGGATGATAAGCGCCCAATGCGTGTTGTAGAGGTTCATGGTCTGCAACAGCTGGAAAAGGGATATCACGCTTATCTGCGGCGAAAGCATCATACCGCCCAAAACGAACACAAGCAGCAGCTTGGATATTTTGAAACTATATCGCGTCAGGAAAAACGCCAAAAGCGAGCTTGTGATTACAGTCAAAACCACAGAGGTCGCCGTGACAAACACAGAGTTCATAAAATAGGTGCGTATACCAAAATTCCAGGCGTCGATATAATTTTGATAGACCCACACTTGCGGCATACCCCAAGTATCACTAAAAAACTCCCTGTTTGTTCTGAATCCTTGAATTACCATCCAAATCAGCGGATAGATTATTGTGAGGGCGTAGATGAAAAGGAGCGTAAGCACCACGATTTTTATAATCAGTGCCGCAGGGCTAATTTTTTTCATACTTAACCCTCCCCTTTACTTCTGCCTGTGCCCGCCACCCTAATTTGAATAAGGGTAAGGATCAGCAAAACAACAAACATCAGCACGGCAATGGCGGACGCATATCCCATCTCGTCTGTACGAAAGCCCGTGCGATACATATACGTAACCAATGTTTGGCTGGACATGCCGGGGCCGCCCTCTGTCATGATAAACACCTCGTCAAAGACCCTGTAGGCGCCTATCACCGTAATGACCACAGTGACAAGGGTCATCTCCTTCACAAGGGGTATGGTGATGTGGAAAAAGCTCTTTATACCCGTGGCGCCGTCAATGGCGGCCGCTTCGTAATAGTCGGTGGGTATTTTTTGCATGGCCACGAGGAACAACAGCATGATATAGCCTATGTTTTGCCATTGCGAGACGAAGATGATGCTGTATATGGCGGTGGTGGACTGGCCCAGCCAATCCTGGGCAAAGGCACCAAGGCCTATAAGATGCAAAAAGGGATTGACTATGCCGCTTGCGGGATGCAGGGCAAGCTGCCACAAGATGCCGATAACCGCAAAGGACACAACCACCGGCATAAAGTAAATCGTTCTAAAAAAGCCCTGAAACTTTGAAAACATCTTGTTTTCAAGCACAGCGGCAAGCACCAGCCCCAATCCGCACTGGAATATTACGGAAATAACGGCATAAAGCGTATTGTTTGTAAGGGCAATACCAATTACAGGGTCGCTGAAAAGCCGTTGGAAATTTTCAAAGCCTATAAAAGTCCTTACGGGCGAGAAAGCGTTCCATCTGTAAAAAGCATTATAAAACGTGAGTATCAACGGGTAATAAACAAAAATCAAAACCAGGGCCATTCCGGGAACAGCATACAGCAATGCCCTTTTTTGGCTTTTATACAAATTTCTCCCTCCTCCGTTTTGACAGGGCATTGCGGCACCAATTTACTTGGTGCCGCAATTCCTACATAAGCAAGATTCTTCGCTTCGCTCAGAATGACAAACAGGGGTATTGAATGACAAACAGGGGTATCAAATGACAAACAGGGGTATCAAATGACAGTCGGGGGTATTATTCGTAGGTAGCCCGCACTTCCTGGGCTATTGCCTGAACCCTCTGCATAAGCTCTTCGGAGGTTATGGTGCCTTCAAGCAGCTCTTGCAGGCCCGGCAGCCACACATCGGCAATTCTGATGTGTATGTCTGTGTCAAGCCAAAGGGCCATGCCATCTGCTTCAGCGAGATTGTTTACGCCCGCTATCAACCAATCCGGAGCATCCGCCGCTTCAACAGCGCCAATTACCGCGCTGGGCCAGCCGATTTCTTGAATCAGGCTGACGGCGTTTTCCATATTGGTCATATATTGCAAAAAGTCTATCGCTTGTTCGGGATGCTGGGAGAATGCGGAGACAAGGAAGCCGTCCGGCGCGCCTACAAGATAATTCGGGCGCCCTTCGCCCCATGGAATTTCAGGCATCGGGAAGAATCCCCAGCCATCCGGGCCAATTTCGGCGGCGATGGTTCTAAATTCTCCAAGGGACAGATAGAACATTGCAGATTCGCCCATAAACCATGCCTCGCGTGCCATGCTGTGGGTTGTAGAATTTACATATGGGTTGAAAAATCCTAAATCGTGCAGCTCTAAAAACATATCGTGGGCCGCCACATAACCGGGATGGGTAAACTCGCCGGTCATGAAGTAATAATCAACCAGGCGGACATCATGAGGAACCATTTTTTGGTTGAGGCCTGTGATATAGTGGCAGGCGGCCCAGGGGCTGGCATTGCCAAAGCCTATTGGCGTAATGCCCGCGTCTCTGAAGGTTTGGGCCACATAAAGAAACTCGTCCCAGGTCTCGGGCGCGGTAAGGCCATGCTCCGCGAACAACGCCTCGTTGTAAACAAAGACCTTGCTGTTTACGCGTATGGGAATACCCCAATTTCTGCCGTCCATTTCATAAGGCTCCAGTCCCGCCCTCATGAAGGTGTTACGCCACGCGCCGCCGTCGGCGTCCAGATGCGGCGTCAAATCAAGTACAACGCCCGCGCGCACAAAGTTGTTTGCAAATTCTCCGCTCCAGGCAAAGAAGACGTCGGGTTGCTGGTCGGTGCCGATAACGATGCGAAGCAAGTCCTTAATGGGGTCGTCTCCTGCGGCTTCGGCGATGATGGTTACATGGGGATTTAATTCCATGTAACTTTCCACAAGGGCATCAAACCAGGGTCTAAATTCCGGCTCCGGCCATTTGTGCAGGAACCTCAGCGTAATCGGCTCTTGCTCAGCATCAGCCGCCGCGGCCGGCGGCGTTTGGGCCGGTGCGCCCGCGCCGCTGGGGTCGGTCGCCGGGGCTGCTGTGCCGCATGTCGCAAACAGCAAAAGCATCAAAATCCCCGCAATAATTGCAATAAACTTCTTTTTCATTACCTTACCTCCTTTTATTTTTTGGGGAGCCTGTCATAATATCATAAAGGCGCCCCATATCCAAAGGTACCCATGTGCCTGCAATTTTCCGCGGCAAACGCCGCCGCCTTGCCCATGGATGCCTTTATGTTTTCTCCGGATAGTATACTGACCAAAAAACACGCCACAAAGGCATCGCCCGCCCCCATGGTGTCCACAATTTCGGCCTGCATTGCGTCTTGCTCGTAAAAGTCATTGCCGTCGAAGGCAATTGCCCCCTTAGAACCCCGCGTCACCAACGCCAGCTTCACACCGGCGGACACGGCGTCTTGCTGAAGACGCTTGATATCCTCAAGGGGTTTGTCGCCGCCGGAAAACAGCGCAAAATCGACATATTTGATTGTGGATTTTATATAATCGTCTGTATATTCATCGGAATAATCAAATGAAACTGGGACGCCGGTTGCGTGCAGCTGCGGCAAAAATTGTTCGATAAAGCTGTAAATGCTGGTGTGTATCAGGTCAAAGTCCTTTGCGTATTCAAAATCTTGCGGGGTCAAAGAAATTTGCCTTGCGACACTTGTTTTGCTGTTGCCGCCCACAAAGACACGGTCGCCATCGACCAAATCCACATCCGCCATGCCATTGGCGCCTTCTGCCTGTTGCAAACGGCTGATATCCACCCCTTCGGCCAGCAGGGATTGCTTAACAAGCCGGCCTGCGGCGTCTGTGCCGATGATGCCCACATATGCGGCCCGTGCCCCCAGCCTGTGGGCCAAAACAGGGACATTAACAGCGTTGCCGCCCGGAAACATTGTGCCGATATGAAGATATCTGTCTACAACATTGTCCCCTATTCCGACGATTTTAAGCATATTTTCTCTCCTAACAGAAAGTTGTAGTACTCGTACTGACATTAATAACAAATTATATACGATAATATTACCAAATCATGCATCATTTGTCAACACAAAAATAATTACAACCCAAAGTGTTATGATTGCGCCTGATTCACATAAATGTCGGGGCTGGCACTTTTTTAAGATGTATGGTATAATGATTCAAATCACAAACATGAAAGGAATTTGTATATGAAAATATTGGTGCTGGCTGAAAAGCCCTCTGTGGGCAAAGATATTGCCAGGGTGCTGGGGTGCAGAGGCGGTGGCGGCTATATGGAGGGTGCGCAATATGTGGTGACATGGGCGCTGGGCCATTTGGTCACATTGGCCGACCCTGAGGAATATGACACAAAATTCAAAAGCTGGAAAATAGAGCATTTGCCCATCATGCCGGACACATTAAAGCTGACGGTGATACCCCAGACGGCGAAGCAATATAGGCTTGTGAAGGACCTTATGCTGCGCAAGGATGTGGGCAGCATCGTCATTGCCACGGATGCCGGGCGTGAGGGCGAACTGGTGGCGCGGTGGATTATTGAAAAGGCGAAATGCCAAAAGCCCGTAAAGCGCCTGTGGATATCTTCCGTGACGGACAAGGCCATACGCGAGGGTTTTGCGAATCTGAAGGACGGCAAGCATTATTTGGGGCTGCGGGATTCGGCCAAGGCCAGGGCAGAAGCGGATTGGCTGGTGGGCATCAATGCCACCAGATGCTTGACGACGAAGTTTAACAGCCAGTTGTCATGCGGGCGCGTGCAAACGCCGACGCTGGCCATTATCGCAAAGCGCGAAGAGGAAATCAGGCGGTTTGTGCCCACGCCCTTTTATGGGCTGCAAGCCAACGCGGGCACCTTTAAGCTGGGCTGGATTGATGAAAAAAGCGGCAATTCGCGATGTTTTGACAAGGCCAGGGCCGATGAAGTCTTTGCAAAGCTGAAAAATATGACCCATGGCACGGTGGCAGAGGTTACAAAGTCCAAAAAAGTGAAGCATCCGCCAAAATTATATGATTTAACGGAATTGCAGAGAGACGGAGCAAAGCGATATGGCTTTTCGCCCAAGGAGACGCTGGCCATCACCCAGCGGCTATATGAGGCCCATAAGGTGCTGACATATCCGCGCACGGATTCGCGCCATATTTCTGCCGACATTGTGCCGACCATACCGGAGAGGTTGCGGGCCTGCCGCGTGCCGCCCTATGCGAAGATATGCGGCGAAATTTTGCGCATGGGCGTAAAAACAAACAAAAATTTTGTGGACGATGCAAAAGTAAGCGACCATCACGCCATCATCCCCACGGAAGAGGCCGTGGATTTGCGCGCCCTGGACGAAAGAGAGCGCAAAATATACGATTTGGTGATAACCCGCTTTTTATCGGTGTTTTATCCGCCTTTTGAATATGAAAAGGTGGCGGTGAAGGTGAAAATCGGCGGCGAGAGCTTTGCGGCAAACGGCAATGTGGTGCTTAATCAGGGATATCAGGCGGTGTATAATTATGACGATGAGGACGAGGATGAAGAAGATGACGCAGG
>JAITMW010000046.1 GCA_031277155.1 Clostridiales bacterium
CGCCCAGCGTGTCGCCGTATGGTCTTATATGGCTTGATTCATTCATAGCTGATACCTCCCACTTGTTTATTTCTCGATTTTGAAAATGTAATGAACAGTCGAGACATTGTCGCCGCCGCCACTCCAAGACACAACAACGGACAGCAAATATACGCCACCCTCGCTTGGCAGTGTGGCATTGGCTATCCCGTTGATGAAGTTTTCGGGGAGCAATTGTATTATTCTTGTTTCATTAATGATACTCGGGAAATTCCAACTTTCTCTGATATGTCCGTATTGGCCTTCCACTACAACTTGGATATCATCGGAATATTGAATTTTCGGAAGTTCATCCAAGTTTTCTTCAATCCACATCTCATATGTTATTCCACTATAACTTAATAAATCGCCACTATCTATAACTGTCCCACCGGGAAAATGCATGCCCGGCTGATATATTACATCATTTGAGATTAGGGTAACGCTGCCAAGCTCAAAAGGTCTTTCTGTCCACCTCAATTGAGCCTCACCAGTGCTTGCACATGCGCTCAGTAAAATTAAAACGCATATGAGTATAAAAACACGTTTCTTCATAGAAAATCTCCCCTCAAGCTACCAATCTGGATTGCTTCGGGCACAGGTCATCCATTTGCATAGATGCCCGAGCCCTCGCAATGACGGTTCAAGTGTACGTCACTTTCGGAAAGCCGCGACAGTTCAACCGTCATTGCGAGGCCAACGTCAATTGAATATGCGATAGTATCCAAAGCCGACGCAATCCAGCAACATCAATCCAGTATCAACCCCAACTGTTTATTTCGATTACGACACCTTTTTTCTTCGCGAAATATATGATAATATCGTTATCACAATGGCGATTGCGCTCATGATAACTGTAGCGATAAACGCGGGGCCAAAGCCGCCGGTTGCTTCCCTTATGGTTGCGGCCAGTTGAGGGCCTACGAAGGCGGCCACCCCAAATGCGGTAAACATGACGCCATAATTCATCCCCAGGTTTTGCGCGCCAAAATTCTCAGCCGTCACAGACGGGAAGACGCCCAAAAAGCCGCCGAAACACAGGCCGATGCCCATAAGGGCCACAACCAGCACCAAAAAGCCGGGCGCAATGCTCAATAAAATCAGCATGATGCATGTCATTGCATACATTGCAATCAAAGTGGGATATCGCCCCGCCCTGTCGGAAACCGCGCCCCAAAAAAAGCGCCCGCCCGTGTTTGCCAAGGCAAGCAGCAGCACCGCAACGGCGGCCACTTCGGGCGTGACGCCGACGCCCACCTGCGCTATGATGGATGCCTGGGAAATTATCATCAGGCCCGTGGTACACGCCAGGGTATACATGAGCCACAGCACATAAAACTTCGGCGTTTTTAACATTGTGCCGGTGCTTAGGTCGGGGGCGGTGCTGCCCGCGGAAGTTTTGGCCGAAGGTGAAGGCGGCGCCCATCCTGCCGGCTTGAAATCCGCCGGCGGCGACACAATAAACCGGGATGCCATAATCACGATGACACCAAATATTACGCCTGATATTGCGAATGTTTGCAGCACCCCAATGCGACCAATGAGGAAGCTGAACAGCGGCGCAAACACAACGGCCCCCATGCCAAAGCCGCCGGCAATGATGCCGCCGGCCAAGCCGCGCTTGTCCGGGAACCATTTGACAGAATTGGGAATCGTACTTCCGTAGACGAGGCCAATGCCAAGGCCGCCCAATGTGCCATATGTGATATAAAGCACGGCAATATTTTGCGTGAAGCCCGCCAAAGCAAAGCCCGCGCCAAAAACGATGCCGCCAATGAGGACAGTGGCGCTTAAGCCTATTTTTCCATGAAGTTTTCCCGCCAAAATCATTGCCACGGGCACCAAACCCAGAGAAAGCGTAAAGGCAAAGCTAAGCTGTGTGTCGGTAAATCCGAATTGGTCAATCAGCGCGCTGGCGAAAACGCTCCACGCATAGGCGGAGCCAATAATTACATTTGCCGCGAAGCTGACCCAGATAATGAGCCAACGGTTATTTGTTTTCACTAATCTTATCCATCCTTTTTTCCAGCATAATGTCAATAAATGGGTTGAAATAGCCCTCGGCCTTTAGGACAACGCCATCCAGCCCCTTGCCCGCGTCGCGGCCCCGCTTTATACCCGCAAAGATGCCTTGCTCCAGCGTGGCAAAGAGCTTGTTTTGCTCGATTGTGGCCAGAAGGTCACAGGCCTTGGAAAGCACCTCGCTTGCGCGATTTTGTATTATGCCGCCCTGCTTAAATTCGATTTCATCGGCCATGTCAGCCATGGTGTGGGCGATATACTTTGCGGAGTCCAGCGCCTGGGCGCGGTCTGACATAAATGGCGTGTGTATGGCCTCTGTCAGCATCCCCAGCAGGTGGATTCTTTGGTTTGTCATCACGGTGACGGCGTTAAACAGCGCGTTTTGCACGGTGCCCATAAAGATGTCCCCTGTCATAAACTTTGTGGGGGGCATGTATTTTAGCGGTGCCTCCGGGAAAATCTCCCGGGCCATTTGCGCTTGGGCAATTTCGTATAAAAAGCCGTTTTTTACGTCAGGCGCAATCTCAAAGGCATGGCCCAGACCCATTTGCTCTTCGGGCAGACCCGCCAGCAGCGCAAACTGCTCGTTAAGAAATTGGCTGGTCAACACGGTATGGGCCTCTTCCACCGCGTCTGCCGTGGTGAGATAATTATCCTCGCCGGTGTTGATGACAATGCCCGCAAAGCCGTTGATTACGCGGGAGAAGTATTGGTCTATCATGGTGCGCTTCATGTTGATGTCGCGGAAAAGTATGCCGTAAAGGGCGTCGTTAAGCATCACGTCCAGACGTTCCATGGCACCCATGGCGGCAATTTCGGGCATACACAGGCCGCTGGCATAGTTGCATAAGCGAATATAGCGGCCGGCCTTGTCGCCCGCCTCATCCAGCGCCGCGCGCATCAGGCGGAAATTTTCCTGGGTGGCATATGTGCCGCCAAAGCCCTCGGTGGTGGCGCCATAGGGCACATAATCCAGCAGACTTTGGCCCGTGGTGCGTATGACGGCGACAATATCGGCGCCCTGTGCCACGGCGGCTTGGGCCTGGGTGATGTCCTCGTAGATATTGCCGGTGGCGACGATGACATAGAGCAGAGGGACGGAAGAATCTCCGTATTTGGCTAAATCGTCCTCGCGATTACGGCGATTGGCGCGGATTTTGTCAATGGACCGGGCGGCAGCGGTGCTTAAAGCCTGTTTGGCTGTGCCTATGTCACCCATGGGGATTTTGGACAGGTCGATATAGCCTATGCTGATGCCGTCGGCAATTTCTTGCGGGCTTTTGCCCGTGGCGGCCATGGCATTGCCCAGCAAAAGCGCCGCGCCCGCGCCTAAGAGGCCGTTTTCCGCCAGATGCGCCACAACCACATTGGGCATGGGTACATCAAAATTGTCAACATTGTCAATGCCGAGCAGGCGGCAGATTGCGCGCTCTGTGGCGGCGGTTGTGTGCCGGTCTATGAAATTTTGCATGTCGGCGGCAATTTCCGCGGCATGTCGGCGGCATTGGGCTATTTGGCGTTGGTTTAGGTTAAGTTTGGGTTTTATTGGAATCACTCCTTGCTTGAATAGCGGGCGACCAAAGGTCGCCCCTACAAGTTATCTAAGTTTAAAGGTTTGTCCATTTGCGGTCGGACTCGCACAAAGACATTTTTAGGGATTAAATGTCTTGCTGCACATCGGGCGAGCGAAGCTCGCCCCTACGAGGGGCGGAAGCTTCCGGAGCGGCGTATGGGCGCTTATATCCAACGAAATACCTATCTTTCTCCCAATAGGAAGGATTGTTGTGAATATTGTGTACAAAGCGTTGATATTCATCAGTATTGCGAATTATACGCTCGTGAAAGCTTTTCTGCCAGACCGTGGTTTTGGCCTTTTTGGTGACTGCGCCCTTCCATTGCTGCATCATCCGCGATATTGTAGGGGCGACCTTTGGTCGCCCGCCCCCATTGCGGATTACGATAATCATATGCACATGATTTGGCATAATAACATAGCAGTCCACATAAACCCCATCGTAGGTATTGGACAGCTGCCATATCTCCGCCTCGACTATTTTCCCCAGAGGCGATAATTGCATGAGGCTTGTAGGGGCGACCTCCGGTCGCCCGCCCCTAGAAGCAATCATGCCAAACAGCTGATTATGGCCGTCAGTGCAAACAGTAACCAAATACGCACCGGCACTGCTATAATCATAGTTTTTAAGACGATTTGGCTTACGAACGGGCACATTACTCATGATACTTCCTTTTCTTCCGCGCCAAATCCGCCGGCTCCAAAGCCAGCTTCTGATTATTCATCAAGGCCGCCAGCCCCTCATATTGCACCGTCTCCTCTTTGCGGCAAACCGGGCATTGGCATCTATGTTCGTAGGTTTCCGGCTCGGTATATCTGGCGATGACACCCTCATAGTTACGCAAAATCACCTTATGTGTGCCATGGGACACCACATAATTCGGCATTACGGGAATTTTGCCCCCGCCGCCCGGCGCGTCCACCACAAAGGTGGGCACAGAAAAGCCCGAAACATGGCCCCTTAAGCCCTCGATAATCTCAATGCCCTTTGCCACAGGCGTGCGGAAGTGCGAAAGCCCTTCCGAAAGGTCACATTGATAGAGATAATATGGCCTTACGCGAATTTCCGTCAGCTCCGCCACCAGCTTCCGCATTACATGCACGCAATCATTTATGCCCGCCAACAGCACAGACTGGTTGCCCAGCGGCACACCTGCGTCCGCAAGCTTTGCAATGGCGGCGGCGGATTCTTCCGTAATTTCATTTGGATGATTGAAATGCGTGTTAAGCCATATGGGGTGATATTTCTTCAACATATTACAAAAATCATCCGTAATGCGCTGCGGAAGCACAACAGGCATACGCGTGCCCAGGCGTATGATTTTTACATGCTCAATTGCGCGCACGCGGCTGATGATACCTTCCAGCGCATCATCAGGAAACAGCAGCGGGTCGCCGCCTGATATCAACACATCCCTAATTTGCGGTGTTTTTGCGATATAATCAATGGCCGCATCAATTTTGCCTGCGCTCATAGCCTTGTCCGTGCCCAGCACCGTGCGCCTGCGCGTACAATGGCGGCAATACATGGAACATTCCTTGGTTATGGTAAACAGCACCCTGTCGGGATAGCGATGCGTCAGCCCCTCTGTGGGCGAATCCTCGTCCTCATACAGCGAATCCCGCATATCTTCTTTGGCGATATATGTCTCGTTTATCAGCGGCACCGACTGCGCCCAAACAGGGTCGCTCTCAACATTGTCCAAATCCACCAGGCTAAGATAATACGGCGTTATGGCCATACGAAACTTCTCCAGGCAGCGCACAACGCCCTCTTCCTGCTTGTCCGTGATGTTTTTCACATAACCCTTTAAGTCCTCGACACTTGTCACCTTATTGTCCAAATGCCACCGCCAGTCATTCCATTTTTCAACGGGAATGTCTTTAAAAATTCCATTCCTCATCATAACCCTCCTTTAGTATAGTATATTGTTTTCAACCCGCACGCTTCCCGCGGGCAATATTTCATCTTCGTTCAAATCACAACTGCTGCTTTCCATTGCAAGAGGAATGTCATCACAAATTGCATATCATACTCCGGCCTTGTCATCCCATTTAACCTCAATATTGTAATCCATCAAACATACCTCTCCTCAAAAATCCTGCGCAATGCCTCGCTTTCCCGCAGCAGCCCCAGCGTAATTTCCGCGTGGCCGCGGCTGTAGCCATTGCCGATTATCATATTCACGTCCTTGCCGACGCCCTCCGCACCCAGCGCGGCCTTTGTAAAGCTGACGGCCATGGAGAAGAAATATACGGTGCCGCCGTCGCGCACGGGCAGGATGCTGGCCATTTCGCTGTTGGGCACATTGACGCAGTTTATCGAAATGTCAAATTCGCGCCCGCCGTTGGCGGCCAGGGCCATGTCCATCATCTCAATTGGGCGCGTGACGTCGGATATTATCACCGCATGAGCCAAGCTGTTATCCAGCAGCTTGTCCCGGTCGCTGTCGTTGCGCACACAGGCCACCACATTGCCCGTAGGGCCGACGCGGCGCATGGCCTCATAACAGCACAACATGCCGGATTTGCCGCCCGCGCCCAAAATCAGCACAGAATCACCCGGCTTTACCAGCTTGGCGGTTTGCGCGGGGGCGCCGGCCACATCCAGGGCGGCCAGGGCCAGCTCTTGGGTCATATCATCGGGCAGCTTGGCATAGATGCCCGTTTCAAACAAAATGGCCTGGGCCGTGACGTCCACCCTGTCGATATCCATCTGTATCGCATTGATTTTTTCGATTTTAAGCGGCGTCAGCGACAGCGAAACCAACGTGGCGATTTTGTCGCCCGCCGCCAGGCCGTGGTCTTCCAAATTTTTGCCAACCCGGGCAATTTTGCCAATCAACATGCCGCCGCTGCCCGTGACGGGGTTTTGCATCTTGCCGCGCTCCGCCACAATCTCCATAATTTTGGCGGCAATTTTGCCCTCGTCGCCGTCGGCCTCTTCTTTCAGCTGCGCAAAGGACGCGGAATCAATATTAAGCGAGATAACGTCAATCAAAATCTCATTGTCCGTAATTTCCATGGTATTGTCAATTTTCTGCGCCGTCTGCGGCAGCACGCCCAGCGGCTCCATCACCCTATAGGTGCCGTATTTACACAATTGTTTTTCCATAAAATTATCCTCCGTAATTTTTATTACATATGTTTGCCTTTGCAATCTCATCGGCAGACACGGCCGGATTACGATATTGGCGGCGTTTCAGCATTGCCTTATTGGAATAGATTGCATGGGCGGGGCATAAATTCGCACAGGCAAAGCAGGTTTCGCAATTGCTGTCGAACACTATGCCGCCGTTTAGCCTTATATTGTTTGCAGGGCAGACATTTACGCACACCCCGCATTTAGTACAATCTGCCGTTACTTTAAATTGCGATACCCCGAAATGTTTTGTAGCATTTCCGATGTTATTTCTTGGTCTAATCGGCTTGCTTCTGCGATTTTTAACATCGTCTATTATTTGGCCAAGTTTATTCTCTGCCTTCGCCAAAACAGCGCCCGGGTCTTTGGGTGGGCTGAACATGGAAATAAAATTCCACGGTGTTTTAAGATACGCACCATAGTCAAGGGGCATAAGAGCCGCAATTTCACCAAGGGCATTTAGGCGAATAAAAGCATACAAGTCAACCGCAAAGAGGTAATCAGCCTCAAAGGCGTTTTCCAAAATAAAACGACGCACCATTTTTGGCAAACCAACAGCGTATTGCGGGTACACAAAACCTATCGCGCCATCGGCGTAGGCACGCCGCTCTGCAATTGCCTGCGGTATAGATATAAGACTTGCGTTTGTTGCGTCAGCGATTTTTCGCGCCGCAAACAACGAATTTCCTGTCCCCGTGAAATAAAATATCGTCATGACACTACCCCGAATACTTAAAATTCCGCGTATTCCCGCGTCAGCGCGGCCTTGTGCAAGGCTTCGTCCGCCTCTGTAAATTGCAATTTCGCATAATCCGCCGCAGGCATTACGCGCTTTAAATATGGCAGGCTTTTGGCCAAATCGTTGGGCCTATGGCCAATCACCGGGTTTGTAATCAGCTTAAATCCAAAATCCGAATACAGCTTCACCGCCCTTATGGATGATGGCTGGGTGTGAAGATATATAGGATATTCGGCATCCGCCATAATTTTGCTTAACAGCCCGCGCCCGAGGCCCTTCCCTTCGTGCTGCGGCAATGTCCTTGTCCAGCCTATGTTGTTTATTAGGCCATAAGACCGACAAACCATGCTGGTGGCCACGGGATTGTCATTTTCATCACACGCAAAGGTGCATCTTTGAAAAAATTCATCCGCGCGGGCCTTATAAACCCGGTCGTAATAATCCGTAACATAGTCTACATAGGCTTCATCCGCCGCCACGCGCTTCCAAATCTCCAACTCGTCCTGCCTGCACAATCTGCATGTGTAACCTTCGGGCAATTCACGAAAAGCGTCAAGGTTTGGCGCTTCGCATACCATAAACAGATGGTAATTGCCGATTGTTTCATAGATATCGGCCAGGCCCGCCTTTTGGAAAGCGTAATAGTCTTGGCTTTTCATGCAATGCCCCCTAGAGCCCCAAAATTGCCCTTGCTTCCGCGGGTGTTGCAATTTCCCGGCCCAGCTCCTTTGCTATGCGCACCACTTTGGCCACAAGCTCTCCATTAGATTTTGCCAGCACACCTTTGGAGAGATATATATTGTCCTCAAAGCCCACGCGCACATGGCCGCCGG
>JAITMW010000064.1 GCA_031277155.1 Clostridiales bacterium
TGCACTAATTTCTGCAATATAACCAGAGCCCATGTTCAATGAACTCCAATTTAGGTGGCCGGATTGAAAGCGCATCACTTGAACAAGGGCTGCAAGCGGCAGGAAACGAGAAGATAATACGGCTTGATTATCCTCGTCTTTATTAAAATTTATGGCTAATTCAATATATTGTCAAAATCATCTCTTGTCAGTCGATATGTAGTCCAGTCGTTTAGTTGCTCTGCCCCTAGTTTTAAGTAAAATTCGATGCTGGGAGTATTCCAATCCAGACACACCCACTCCATGCGTCCATAGCCGCGTTCTTTAGCAATTTTTACTAATTGCACAAATGTCGCCTTGCCAATGCCTTGGCCGCGATATTCCGGCCTGACGTAAATATCTTCCAGATACATACCCGCGCGGCCAAGGAAGGTGGAGAAATTTTGGCAGAAAATAGCATAGCCCACCTCCTTGCCGTCAACCATGGGAAAAATCACCCAGGCCGACTGCTTGTCAAAAATCCATTCCTCAAGAATCTCCGGCGTGGCAACCACCTGGTCCTCCAGCTTTTCATATACCGCCAATTCTTTGATAAGCGCCAAAATAAGGGCGCAGTCTTCCCGCGTCGCCTCGCGGAATGTTAGTTTTGCGTTCATTTATACACGTCCTTTCTGTGTCCCACTTTTAGGGTCAATGTCCTATCAGTCATTCTGAGCGAAGCGAAGAATCCTGTGCAAAGGACAAGGTCCTTCGCTTCGCTCAGGATGACAACTTTGGGATTTGCCTATATAATCTGTTGCCGAGCAGGCTTGTCAAGTTTCTGAAACTGTTTATCGGCAGTTTCTGTAAAGGCAACATGGTAGCTCATAGCTCAGCCCTCTTTTTCACGTCTTTCCAAGGGTACACCGGCTCATCTCTCGACAGCACTTCCTCCGCGTCCCTTATGTCTTCCCAATTTTCTATCTGCTCCCTGATAGCATTAAGAATCAATGCAGAGACAGATTCGCCTCTAATGTCGGCTAATTCCTTAATTGTCGCATACTCCTGCTCTGATACGCTGATATTCATATTTTTAGTCAAAGCAACCCCTCCTAATTACGCCTTTATCACACCCAGCGGCGTAAGCTCCACCTTAATTTTCACCAAATCCTTTTGCTCTTCCATCACAAGGTCAATGTCCTTATAGGCGCTGGCGGCTTCGTCCAGGTCGCCTTTATTGCGCATACCATGGACAATGCCCGCCTCGTTTAGGCGGCGGATTTCATCCTCCAGCGACAGCGTGCGCTGGGCCTGCTTGCGCCCCATCACGCGCCCGGCGCCATGGCTGCACGATTCAAAGGATTCGGGATTGCCCAGCCCCGTCACAATATAGGACTTTGTGCCCTGAGAGCCGGGAATGATGCCCGCCTCGCCCGCCTTGGCCGATGTGGCGCCCTTGCGATGCACCCAAACATCCTTGCCGAAGTGATGCTCGAAGCGCGCATAATTATGATGTACATTGTGGCTTTCGCCGATGTCAAAATCCCCCATAACCTGGGCAATGGCCTGATTTATTGCCTTGGAAATATACTCCCGGTTGATTTTGGAGAAGCGCTGGCAATATTCCATTTCGGTGATATACTGCCGCCCCTCTTTGGTGTCGGTGGGCAGATAGGCCAAATCCCAAGCCCGCGGAATGTCAGATTTCCATTTGGCATTAAGCTCCTTCGCCAAGGCATTATAATGGTCGCACACCTTTTTGCCTATATTGCGGCTGCCGGTATGCACCATATACCATATTTTCCCATCGCTGCCCCGCTGAATCTCAATAAAATGATTGCCGCCGCCCAGGGTCCCCGCCTGATGCCGCGCGCTTTTATGCTCCTGCTGTACAATTGGGGCGTCCTTTGGGGCGTCCTCAATCTCCACCGGGGTCTTGCGATGATTAAACCCCAGGGGCACGGCCTTGCGCACCAGCCCAAAAATCTGTTTGATTTCATCTTGTGTGATATCCTCAAAGGATGTGCGGCACGCCAGCATACCGCATCCAATATCCACACCCACGGCATTTGGCACAATGGTATCGATGGCCGCCATCACGCCGCCGATGGGCATCCCAAAGCCCTGATGGGTGTCCGGCATCAGCGCGATATGGCGATGGGCAAAGGGCAGCCGCGCGATGTTAAAGGCTTGCCCCAGCGCCCCTTCTTCCGGCTCGTTGCACCAGGATTTTATGGGCAGTCCGTCGGTTTTGATAATTTTCATGGTCATCACTCCTTAATTTTTCTCATGGTCAATCCTCATAATTTATTCGGGCATTGCAATGCGGGCATGATGTGGCCGTAAAGTCCGGGGGCCGAACCAGGCGGACGCTGCCCCGCGGATGCTCGACCTCGGGAAGCCGCCTGTGGCAGGAGCGGCACACCCAGTGCCTATGCTCCGTATAGGTATAGACCCAGCGAATAATCACCAAAATGCCAAAGGGAATTATAATTCCGGGAGCCCGGATGGTGATGGCACCCTCGTTGATAAGCATCATCGCAATTTCCGCAACAAGCCACAGGGCCAATATAACCGTGGCCACCCTCTTTATCCTGCGAAGCCTTAACAATGTCTTAATCGGCATGGCAGTGCGCCCCCTATCGCATAAATACGTAATAATACGCCACGGCAAACACCAGGCCCGGTAGCAAATTGGCAATTTTGATTTTATTTTGCATGTCAAAGGCCATATTGGCCCCCAGGCCCAAAATCATCACGCCGCCCGCGGCGGAAATTTGGGTTATCAGCGTGTCGGTGAAGACATCCTGGAAAAATCCCGCAAAAAGCTCTATGGCGCCTTGATAGATGAATACGGCCAGGGCCGAAAACAGCACGCCCACGCCCATTGACGAGGCAAACATCATGGCCGCCGCGGCATCTATGATGGATTTTGTGATGATGATGCTTTGGTCGTCCCTCAAACCGCTGTCAATAGAGCCAACAATGGCCATGGCGCCCACGCAAAACAGCAGCGACGCCGTCACAAAGCCCTGGGCAAAGGTGTTGCCCTCGCCGTCTTGCCGCAATTTGCCCTGCGCCCACAAGCCAAGGCGGTTTAGCCCGTTGTCAATGCCCAGAAATTCGCCGCAGAAGGTGCCCAGGGCAAGGGCCACCACCAACAGCATAATATCGCCGCCCACGGCGCCCGTGATGCCGATGATGCACACACACAGCCCCAGCACGCGCAGCAGGCTTTGGGAAAATTTGTCCGTGATGCGGCCCTTAAGCAAAAGGCCGATGCCGCCGCCCGCCAAGATGGCCGCGGCGTTTATCAATGCGCCTGTTATACGAATGTCCACCACCCCTTTTTGTATTTTGATTATCTCATATGTCAACAAAAATTGCAAGCAGGTGCTTGGCAACAACCACTTTTCGTGATAAAATAAAATTAAACCTGTGTTGTGGAGGAAAATACATATGTCATGTCTTTCATTTTGCACCTGCCAATATCTGGATTGTCCCGAGCATCCGCAAAAGCACGATGGCAGCTGCGTGCCCTGCATCGAGAAAAACCTGCGCGAGCATGAAATTCCCGCCTGCTTTTGGAATAAAATCGGCGACACCGAAAGCGCGAAAAGCGATTATATTTTTATGCGGTTTGCCGAAAAGGTAATTGAAGTTGAGGGGGCAGATTGATGGGGGTAAGCAGACATGAGCGCTAACTTAATTTATAGAATAATTGATTTGATATTGTGCAATGAAGTTGAGGAAATTGAAGTAATAAAAAAGCAAAGGGCAAATTTAATAATCAAGGATAAGGAATTTTTTGATAATAGTAAATATATTACATTTACTGTTGAGCCTGACCTAAAAAAGATAAGTGCAGCCAATTTTAGTGTTATGTCCATAATGTTTTGGGAACCTGGCAGACATATTCCAATTGATTGTATTTTACATTTTAAAGATGGATCCATTCATGGTCTGGAAGTCTATAGTTGCGATGGAAGTGCTTTTGATGACATTGATATTGAAGGTATTGATATAGTGCATACGTTTCCCGAGACTGCGTGTTAATGAGGCATAATTTGCTGGGCGACCCTGAGCTTATCAAAGACCAAGGCCGGGCAGCAAGTGAGTCGGGTGAAACGGATGAAGATTCACCTGACGATGATGGTTCCAATTTCAATAGAAATTAAT